>DATBWE010000082.1:0-4202 GCA_036514975.1 Bathyarchaeia archaeon | reverse complement strand
GCGATAAGGAACAGGATCCTCAGCCTAGCCTCAAACCTTGGCAACTTGGAAGCGCCACTCGAGAAACTCGACGCCCCAGTTCGGGACCTGGACGGGCTTGTCGATTATCTCGACAGGGAGACTGGCAGACTTGAACTTTCGGTCAGACAGACGGAGGAATCTCTGTCAAGGCTCCAGACGGAGAGAGAGAGGGCGCAGGAGCTGGGAAGGTTCCTGGCAGGGCTGGAGACTGCGGGTGTCACCTTGGAAGCGATTGGTGGAGGGGGGTTTCTCACAGTTCTCGCAGGCGAGATCAGCCGTGAATCGATAACTGACGTTCAGAGAACGTTGGATGAAGTCACATATGGAAACCTTGTCTTTGCAGTCACCGGGTCCTCTGAGGAAAGCCAAACATTTCTAGGAGTGTTTCCCGCCGCCTTCCAGGACGAAGCAAGACAATCGGTTACTGCAGCCGGGGCCAGGCTCGAACCCTCATGGTCAAACCTCCCGACCGAACCCTCCGTTGCCAGAAAAACCGTGGACGGTCGTCTAGACCAGATTGAACAGACTTCCAAGCAAGTAATGCATGATAGAGACGTTCAGGTCAAAGAACTAGGGCCAAGGGTGAAGACTCTAGGCCTTCTTTCTGAAGTGTTGGAGGTCCGAGCTAGAGCACTGGCAGGGTCTTCAACAACACAATCCACTTGTATTTTCCAAGCTTGGGTTCCGAACGATAGGGTCGAGAGGTTCAAAGAAGGAGTCTCGGAAGCCTGCGAAGGCCTCGTTTCCGTTCACGCCGAGGCTGACGCTGTCGACAGGACAGTCCACAGTCACAGCGATCATACCAGCGGCTCATCAGACGATGAGGCTTCTAAGGCCTCAAGCCCGCCCACGCTGGTTCGTGTGCCTGGCTGGGCTAGTCCTCTGCAGTCGGTGGTCAACAACTTCGGGGTCCCATCGTACCACGAAATTAATCCCTTGGTGTTCATGCTGGTGAGCTACCCGGTAATATACGGGCTCATGTTCGGAGACTTCGGAGAGGGGCCTATCTTCATGCTGTTTGGCGCTCTGCTTCTCTATCTGAGAAAGAAAGGAACACGTCTTCCAGATATCCTCCAGCCAATTGTTAACGGGGCCGAGCTGGTAATCATGCTCGGGGTCGGCATAACAGTCTTCGGTCTCGTATTCGGGGACTTCTTCGGGTTTGAATCAAGCCACCTATTTGGGTTCCACGGGCTTTTCAGCCCGACGGAGGGGGCTTTGGAAGGCGACATTTCGCACCTTCAGCAGTTCATGGTAATCGTCTTACTCTTCGGTGTAGGACACTACACCTTCGGTCTGATTCTCAACTTGTACAACAAGCTGTCTCGGAAGGAGTATTCAGAAGCCATCTTCGGACCCATCTGCTGGATTGTCTTCTATCTCACCGGGGTCTACCTGGTCGCAAGGTTCGCCCAGTCCGGCTTCGATTTCTCCTCCATCCAAAGCCAACCATATCTGCTAGTCTTGACGTTTTTACCGTTAGGGTTGATGGGTTGGAAGGAGGGCGGACTGCACGCTTTCGAGGCAATGCTAGGCGCGGCGAGCAACACGTTCTCCTACCTGCGAATCTGGGCGCTGAACATTGCGGACTTCTTCTTCAAGTTCGCACTCATCACGTCTATGGGGGCAATACCGGGCGCGATACTCGGAAACCTGCTAGTGATGATTATCGAGGGCTTGATCGTTTTCGTGCAGACTTTGAGGCTTCACTGGGTTGAATGGTTTAGCAAGTTTTATGAAGGCGGCGGGTTGTCGTTCGCGCCCTACCGAGAACCAACAGGTTGGATAGCGCGGGTAAATGGTTGAACCCATAGTCTGGGCAGCCTCGGGAATAGGCCTGAGTATTGTCCTCTCAGTCATAGGCGCCGCTCTCGGAATCAGCATCTCAGCTCCGGCTATCGCTGGAGCCGGCACAGAACGGCCCGAGACCGTTTCCAAGACCCTCATCGCCGCAATCCTCGCAGAGGCACTAGCCATTTACGGGCTTGTAGTGGGTTTGCTGTCAATATTCAGGCTGACCAGCATAACGGAGGCAGGAGACCCGGTTGCAGCTGCCGACGCAGGCTTCAGGCTGTTCTTCGGAGGATTAACAATGGGTATAGCCGCAGTAGCAGCTGGCTTCGGCGTCGGGACCTCTGGAGCCGCAATGGCGGCCGCGACCGCGGAAAAGCCCGAGCTGTTTTCTAGAACAGTGGTCCCACTAATCTTGTCGGAAGCGCTCGGAATCTACGCGTTCGTAGCCGCGCTCCTCCTCGTGCTTCAGGCCTAGCAAGCGAAGAATCGTGGTAACAGAGACCCTCGTTCACCTACTACGGGACAACTACACCGAAGCGAAGATTAGAGGAAAGAAAAGCTTCCTCCTAGAACGACAGCATCTCTACTCCCTCGCAGAGTTTCGCTCCCAAAGCGAGATTCTGGGCTTTCTCGCCGACGGTCCCTATGGGCCAGAGCTGTCAAAGCTTCAGGAATCTTCATCGCCGGTTGAAACCGAAAGGGCGGTTCGCATGGGCTTCGCCCGATCAGTAAGGAACTTGCTCGCTTCAGCAAAAGGAAACGTTCGAGACTTTCTGACAGAGTACGGGCGTCGATTTGATGCTTACGACTTGGCAACTCTCCTAATTTACAAGTCGCAGGGGAGAAGCCTTGAGGAGTACCTACCCACAAGGCAACCTCTCTCCGGAAGGAGTGAGAAAGAGGTCCGACGCCTCTACTCTCACGACGACCCGCTGGACGTTTTGGAAGGGGTCGGAGATGAAGTCCTGCTGTCTAGAGTGAAGGGCCTCTCTTTCGAGGAGATGACTACTGACAGGGCGTCCTTAGTCCGTGACATACTCAACGGATGGGGGGAAGAACGATTCTTCAACTATGTCGGCAGAAGGCTTCGCGGCCGAGACCGCACGAGCTGCTTTCCGATCGTGGGGACCAGTGTGGACTTGCTCAACCTTTCAGTAATTCTCCGGTCGAAGCTCATCGGGATTTCAAACATTCGCGACCACTTGGTCCAGGCTAGGTGGCGGCTCAGCGAGAAGGCCCTCAGCCACGTTCTGTCAGCAGAGGACCTAGCGATGTCCTTGGACAGAGTCAGCGCCGTCAGGCCCTACCGGAGTTTGCTATCAAGTATGCGACAGAGGTACGAGGAATCCAAGTCACTCTCCTTTCTGGAACTAGCCGTAAGGAAGCACATGGTAGACGCGAGCAGAGACGTACTGTTGAAATTCCCCTACAGCATGGGCATCGTACTGGCGTTCTTGACCTTGAAAGAGAACGAGGCACGGAACATTGCCGCCGTAGTTTCCGGCGTAGGGGCAGGGCTAAGACCCGAAACCATAAGGCCCATCATCGTATCGTAAGGCCTGAAACTCGGACCTCTACATCTTCCTGACAAAGTAGTAGTATGTGTAGGCTAGTCCCGCGAATGAACCGACCACCAGTCCAAGCCCAGACCCTAGGCAGGGCGCTATCCACGGTGCCGTAGACGCTAACCCCACGCACCGTGAAAGCCCGAAGACGGGGCCAAGAAATACTCCTCCGAGGAAGTAGCCGAGAATCAGGAAGCCTGCGGTGTTTGCGGAGAAATTGAGAAGCTTCACTGATTTCTGGTCGAAGAGCACGGGGGTGGCAGCACGCGGCACGACGCTTTCCATGTCGGCGTGCCGAGGAGACGGAGACTCCGCGGCAGGACCAGCCGCGTGGCCTTGCATCATGTAGATTGCGCCCTTGAGGCACTCGCTGACGCTGGAGTGGGATGGGTCAGGGTCTCCATGGGTCTTATTGACCTGGCAAGCCACTGAGACGACTGTGACTTTGACGTACGCATCGTCGGCCTCGCTCAAACTTCCCAGGTTGGCCTCGTCAAGTCCTGAGATTTCAGAGAAGCTCTTTGCTCCTATCTTCTCGACGGCAGCGCGGATTGCGTCTCTGACCCTGAGTGTGACCTGTACTTCAAGCTCCGACTCGGCCATTTACGAGGTCACTTGTGTCTCATTCGGTCTCGACGACCGTGCCATGCGCCAAGAGAGCTGCGATTACCTTGGCGGAAGGTGCTTTTTCCAGCCAAGCGAACGAGTGGGAGGCTTTCATGCCCTCGCCGAGCTTCAGGACTCCTCTCAGTATTATCAGGCTGTCCTGGACAGTGTCGGCAAGCTCGTTGAGTGTCTTTCCTGCCTCGGTTCTTGCCGTCT
>DATBWE010000081.1:0-2907 GCA_036514975.1 Bathyarchaeia archaeon | reverse complement strand
CAAGCCTAAGAACTAGGGTCCTCTTTCCCACAGCCCCATCCGCGTCCATGTCCGGGAACTCGTTAATCCAGAGGACGGCTGCTATGAGAAGTCCAATAGGGATTGAGGCGAGGAAGGGAACTAGACTCAGAGTTCCAGCCTGCACGTAGTAAGCACCTAGAACCATGACTGGGCCGAAATTCAATCCGACGATCAGCTCGCCGACGCCACGGTATGCGAGTTTGAAAGGTGGGCCGACGTAGAAAATGGAGGAGACCGCTCCGACAAGGCCAAGCCAGAACAGAAGGGTAAGTCCGAACATGTAGATGAAGTAGAACCCGATCAGACAGCCTACCACTAGGCAGATGGAGGAAACGAGCAGATGTGTGGAGGGTTTAATCAATCCCGCCGTTAGAACTCGTGCGCCGCCTGCGAACGGGTTCTGATGTTTGACCTGAAGGTCGTTTCCGCTCTTGAAGTCAAAATAGTCGTTGAGCATGTTGGTTGCGATCTGTATCAGGCTGGCTCCCAGAAGGGTCAGCAGGAAGAGTCCCCAGTTGAACAAGTGAGTGATCTGCCATGCGATCACGCTCCCGAGAATGACGGGGATGAAGGTGGCCTGGAGGAACGGGACCCGCATAGCCTTGAGCCATAGGGCCACGAACGGAGGCTTTCGAGCGGTGTCTGACAACACAGTTCCCTCTAATGGAGCAAGTTGGTTACAGACGGCAGATTCGATATAAGGGTTAACCCCGCGGAAGGTGGAAGCGAAAGGCTAAAGCAGGTTTAGGTAGTCTGAGTCGTCTTCGTCCCGGCGTGTTCAGGTTGAGGGAAGAAAGAGACGTAGTTGTGGTTGGAGCCGGAATCGCCGGCTGCATGGCCGCAGCCACCGTAGCCCTCAAAGGGAATGGAAATGTCAGTGTCGTGCTTCTTGACAGAAACCCCCCGCAGGATGTCGGAAAGAAGAACACCCTAGGCTGGGTTTGTGGGGACGCTGTTGGGGAGCACCATATCAAGTATGGTCACGACCGGCTGGGAATAACATACGGGCAGCCCGAGATGGAGAACCATGTCACGGCGGTCTACGTCTTCTCCCCGGACATGAAAATCAGGATACCGTTCGAAGGTCCCGGCTTCGTGCTTGACCGTCCAAAGTTTGGAAGACGGCTGCTCCAGGACGCGTTGAACGCAGGGGTAGACTACGTCGGAAATGCTCAGGCAACGGGGTTAATCGCTGAAGGGGACCAGGTGGTCGGCCTAGAGGGCCAGGTGACTGAGAATGGCGAAACTAAACCTTTCAGGATAAGGTCAAAGCTCATCATAGATACTTCAGGAATGTCTACAAAGCTCCGCCGCAACCTTCCGATTCCAAGCTACATTGAAAAGGAAATTGACAAGGACGATGTGGAGCCTACCGCCAGGCTCAACGCCAAGCTCCGAGACGGCGTCGAAGTAGAGCCAAACCACTGCGACATATACCTGGACCAGGAGAAAGCACCCGGAGGGTACTTGTGGCTGTTTCCAAAGTCCGGGGACAAGGTGAACATCGGGCTTGGGATTCAGCAAAAGAGAACCCACAAACCGTTGAACGCCCTCCTCAAGGACTGGATTGCAACGGACCCCCGGTTCAAAGAAATTCAACCGCTCAGCGACGACAGTAACCTAACAGGAGCCTGGCAGGTGTCTGTCAGACACCAGAATGACTGCCTTGTCGCAAACGGGTACATGATCTGCGGCGACGCGGCTTGGTTTCCCAACCCCATCAGCGCCGGAGGAATAGGCCCGGGGCTCATCGGAGGAGTCATGGCAGGAGAGACGGCTGTCAGGGCGACCGAGACGAACGATTTCACCCAGAAAGGACTATGGCAGTACAACCTCGACTTTGTCCATCACTACGGAAACAAAACTGCGGCGCTGGAGGCTTTCAGGCTGTACCTCCAGACCCTGAACAACAAGGAGATCAACTATGGGATGAGGCATTTTCTCTCCTCCAAGGAAGCGACCGAAATGTCGCTAGGCGAGATGCCGCATTTCTCAGCCTTCCAGAAAATTGTGAAACTCCTTCAGGGACTCGGGTCTTACAAAGCCTTCAAAGGTCTCGTCTTCACCATTGAAAAAATGCGAACGCTCAACGAGCTATACCAGAACTATCCGAAAGACCCATCTGAGTTCGAGGGCTGGAAGAGTCAGGTCGATTCTATTCTTCACGAAGTCAGAACACGATTCCCGTAGACAACGTCAAAGATTCCGCTGATGAGTTGGACCCAGTAAAATAGTCAATATATAGGACGGCCAGCCTCAGGCCAAACGTTACCAGTTGCCTTCTCCAGATCTCGCAACCAGTTTCGACTCCCAGCCCGTTGATGCTGAAGCCATGGTGATGGAGATGTTGTCCTCCGAGTCAGACGCGACCTACAGCTTCCAGGGCATGAAGAGAAGGCTAGGACTACACCAGGAGAAACTCACACGTATACTCAAGAGGCTTGAAGACGACAACCTCGTCATCAAAACGGACGGGGGGTATAGGGTCCTTCGGCAACCACGCAGAGCCCAACGCCACGAGGCCTACGGAGCCCCTGTGATCAGAGGACAGGTACCGCCAGGAGTGGACCCGGAAACCCTCATGACAAGACTGAAGGGCCGCTGGTTCAAGAATTTCCGGTGGCTCGGCTACGCGGGCGGAGCGGAAGGACCATCACTATACTGGATATCAGAGGACGGCAAGTTCCAAGTCAAAGTCCAGCTCACTCCCTCAGAATTCCTGGTATGGTCGCATTCAACTGATTCTGAAGACAACGCTTCTCCGGTCGCGGCTGGGTACGAGCTTTTCGACCGAATAAGCAGAATCATGCCCGAAACCGGAGAATACAGCTAAGCAGGCACCCCTACTCCCACAAAGGTGACTGGGAAAAACCTTCCCCAGTCAAT
>DATBWE010000080.1:0-6502 GCA_036514975.1 Bathyarchaeia archaeon | reverse complement strand
AAAATTTAGACCCCTTCGTCCCACGAAGGGATTCTCAGCCATCTTTATACCGATGGACCCTTGTCACGAAATTACTCCAGGCACGTTCCACGCCCAGAAGAACCAGACTCGCCCAAAACAAGCCCGCACAGAAACCGGCCCCAAAAAGAGGGCAGTCTGACTACAAAATTCTGCGACGCAAAAGCCGGGCCCTACGCCAGCGGAACAAGCTTCTTCCCAAGCCTCCGCTCAATCTCCATCTTCGCCCGCTTAACCTGACGCGCCCGCTTCAACAGCTCAATAAGATTATCCAAGTCGATTATGGGACGGAGAGCCGTATACTCCCACGGAGTCTTGTTAATCTCGTCCGGGTAAATCATGTACCCGCTAGGATAGTGAGTGAGAAGAATACCCGTAGGGTCCGTCTCCAAGACCTTCGCAAACTCCCTGAACGTGTACCCCGCCTTCTTCAACTGGTCCAGAGCCCGGTCTAGCTCATCACAAGCCCTCTCCAGCTCCGCGTACAGTTCCCCACGGTCATTGTTCGACAAATCGGAATATCCTTCTAGGACACTGCTGTGATCGTCCGAGGGCTTACCGCGGGCATAAGCGTTCTTTTACCGAGATCACAGCCCCGCCGAGACAAGGGGCCCAGTACCAGAACCCTTTTTCCACAACCCCCCAGTTCCCCCACACTCTACCGGAGGCATCCCCTTCTGGCTAAACAGGCCCAAACCCCCCAGCAACGGCCCTACGAAGCCCTAAGCAAAGCGCCAAAGGACCTAAGAACCGCGGCAGCCATCGCCACACTCTCCGGAAGCACATCCCGAATCATCGGAATCCTTTCAAGCACCGCAATCATCGCCCTACTGCCAACATGGGTCCCCGGCATCCTAGCCCTCCAGCCCCTGCCAGTGGGCCTGCTCGCGCTGACACTCGGCAGCTTCATCCTCTCAAGGTCGAGCTTCCAGAACAGGGAAAGAATAGCTGCTCGACAGTTCGAAAAAGCCCGCTCGTCCAGCCTGATGGGAACAATCCTCGGCCTCACGATCGGGGGAATCATCCCCGGCATTCTCAACCTGCTACTCTACATGCGCATAGGGTCAATAATGGTCAAGCGCCGGCCGGACGACCCTGGAACAATCTACCTTCTACCATTCCCAAGCGAGGGAATGTTTCTAGGCCGGTACCTAGGATGGCTCACCGCCTACTTTCTAGCACTATACCTTGGCTACACCCAGCTTCCAGAAGGCCTAGCAAGCATCAACGGCTGGCTCTCGCCCGTGTTCGGGGTCCACTTCAACACGCTAATCGTCGCCGCCTACCTCACGTTCGGAAACCCGCTGACCTACACCCCACTGTTACAATTGTGGGCGACAGTAGGATTCCTAGGAGGAATCATAGCAGGAGGACGAATAGGACGAGGCTTCACAGTCGGCCTAACAACCTTTCTATCAACGCTGGGAGCAATGGGGCTCGCATCACTAGCGATCTTTCGAGGATTCTCGTTCGCCGCCTTTGCAAACATTCCTCCGCCTCCTCCAGGCTTTTCGATAGGTAGCGTTGCCACAGGCCCAGTCGTCAGCGACCTAATCCCACTCCTAACGCCGCTCTTCACAGGAACGACCTCTGTTCTTGACCAGGGCTTCATTCAGAACATCGCGCTCACACTTCTCAGAAACGCGCTCTTGATCGTAGCTGTTGTTACGATCTCGGGACGGGCAGGATGCCTGCTCTGGCAGGGAGGAGCTTTTCTCGCAAGACACGCCGCGAAGCTTGTACGGCGAAAACCGGCCGAATCTGAACAGGACCCGACAGCGGCGAACGCGCCCACAGTTAGGGCAGCTGCCTTGCTGTTCCTGATTTTCCTCGGAGCGTTCATTCCGCTGCCAAAAGCTTCTTCCCCAATGGAGATTCTTCATGCCCCTCCAGCAGGACCCTACAACCAGAACCTCGCTGTAGGCCTGGACACGCTGGGAGCGCCGAATGCCAGCCTTCGCCTCGCGAACCTTGACCTTTCCTCGAAAGGACTGATAATGGACAGTAACTATGACAACAACAACTTTACCGCTTTCATCATCAACAACAAGTATCCACAAGCCTTCGGTGCCGGGCCGCAGAGCAGCCTCCTGCGCCTGTTTTCCGAGCCAACGCTACTGGTCCAGTTCACAGGGGGCCTAACATCATCAACCGCAAAAGGCAACGCCATCGCGGCCCAGTTCTCCCAAGCCCTCGGCGTGCCGTTCACACTCGCCTTATCACTTCCAATAGGGCCCGTAACGATCCTAGTTTATTCTCCAACTCCGGCGTTGTCTAATTCTGACGGTTTGAGAAGGGTCCTAGCTGCACTGCCATCGACAAGCTTCTCCAGCCTAGTCAATCCTGCGAGCGTTGAAGGCGAGCGGTATTTTGCAATGCTGGGTCTTCTGCCAAGCTTCAGCCTTCCCGGCCTCAACGTCACTCTTGGGGGCGGCTTCAGCTTCATGCTGAACGCTCAATTTCCGAGACAGTTCTACAGAGAGGGACCTCACCAGTTCAGCCTGAAGACCCTCCTGGGTTTTCAGAACGATATTTTGCCGGACCCGGCTGCGAACATCTCTCTCGTTTCGCTCACCTTTCCACGAATAACGACCATGTACAGCCCGCTAGGGCCAAACCCGTACTATGACGCCTCAACGTCAACCTACCTCCTCTATGTGAACGGGACCACAGGACCCGCGACAAACCTGTACGCCAACTTCACATTTCCCTTCGCCCCGAGAATTGACTTGGGAAAGGCCGTCAGCCCGGTTGCCGGCAACGTGGGCTCAACCCGCACTGTCACCGTGACACTGCAGAACCTCGATAATGTAACGGTGGAGAACCTGACACTTACGGACCCTAAAACGTCCTCGTCATACCAGACTACTCTTCAGCTGGTACCGAGTGGGACGCAGACCCTTCAAGAACCAGTCTTCGCAGCCAACGAGAGCAGGACATTAACCTACACCGCCACCCCAACAAGCAGCGGCACTTACGTGCTGTCACCTGCAACGACTCAGTTCCTCTGGCAAGCTTCCAACGGCACAAGAATACGCTACACAGTGAAGACCGATGAGCCCGAGCTGACATCAGCAAGCGGGCCGACGACGCAGTTCGGCAATACCATCAACGACCTCTGGCCCTATTCAGCCATCTTCCTCCTTTCCCTTGTTTCCGCTCCACTATTGGAGGTTGCAAGAAGGCTTGGAAGAAGAAAACGTCCAAAGTACCGAATGCCACGTGAACGCCCTGCCCCTCCACCCGCCGTCCCGCCCCAGAGTGGGGAGACAGCAAAACCCCAGTGAACACCTGTTCCGAATTCCCCCCAGTTTCAGCATGCGAGCTGCGCTATCGGGCTGAAACGGGTTCACTACTAGTGAACTCTACTGTAGACCCCCTTGTTTCCACTGGAACCCCTGGAACGCGGTAATCCGGGCTATTCCAAGAGAGTGGTAACGCTCGATACCGTCGAACGAAAGGGCTTTTCTACACGTGAAGGGTAGATTGTGAAACCCCTCCTGTGAACGGTGAACGCTACGAAACCCCGTCGGTTGAAAGTCGAGTTCTACGACAGCGAGGGAGTAAGACACTCCATCACAATCGACGGTCCCGTGACACGGGAGAAAGTTGGGAAGATCCTTGACCTTGTCGAGGTCATGTCCGGAACGCCCCGCGCGAGCGTTCTTGGTCTATCTCCGAGAAAATTCGACAGACTGGCCAGCGCCGTGATGTCGCGCTTTAGAGGTAAGGACTTCACATCCGCGGATGCAAAAAAGTCCTTTGAAACGACTTTCGGCGAGCGAATCCCCTTGAGCACCGTTTCGACCTACCTTTCCCGGCTAGCAGATAGAGGGGTCCTAGTACGAATGGAGGGCGGTACCCTGATGCGCTACCGTGTTACGTCTGAGGAACGGTCACCGTCTCTTTCTCTTCCAGCTTCGTCTCAGCCTCTTTGAAACTCTGCCGGACCCTATCCACAAGCGAATACCTGAATGGTATCCGTGCCTGGTCCCGTCGCACGTACCCTTCATCGAAGAGCTTCTTCATCAGCCTTGCAGAATGCTCCCGCGAACGCCCGACCACCTTCCCGACTTCAGGCGCTGACATTGGCCCTCTCTCAGCAAGCAGGGAGAGAACGTGGAGCTCCGTAGGAGTAGTAATTGACTGAAGAGACCCCGCCCCGCCACCATGTGCGATAACCCTCTGAACGGGGGAGGAATAGGGGATTTCCTCCATCTTCCGGGTAGCGTCGACCGGACTCGCGACGAGCGGCCCTGACTGGGAATGTGAGCGGGTGCCGTCCGCAATTTTCTTGATCCAGGTAAGTGATTCGTTAAGGGTTGCCTCGACCTTCTGAAGCCGTTCCAGCAGCACTATGTCCGAGATCTGCGACCTGTCACGAGCAAGCTTCAGCCGGTCTAGCTCCTCGTAGAACGCTTTCAGACTGCCCTCTACTCCAGTGAGCCTCTCTGAGAAGGTATCGAAGAGAAGCTTGGCCAAGTCAGCGCCATCGGAGGCGGGACCGGACTCCTGCGCTGATCTTCGACCAAACATTGTGACATCACACCTCTGAATTATGTGATGTCACACTATTCTCCGTTTGAATTTAACACTTGGCCTTTCCCCATTGTGAGCCATCACGTGTGTGCCGTCACGAGTGATGATTCTGTGACCCGACCGTAGCGCAGTGACATCATGAGCACAGCGGGGGTCAAATCAACGAGACACATCCAAGAGGAGAGTCTCGCGTATTGGATGGCTGAGCGCAATTCGTGATGGGCGTGACATGTGACGGAGATTGTGATGTCACGCATCACGCTCCTTCCCTCGAAGTGCATCTGTAGCTCTTTCAAGGTCTTCCAGCAGAGAGTCGACCAGACCGCGGTAGGCGTTGGGGTCTCCACGGGCCGCTTCCCTTAGCTGTTCCGTCTTGCTTCTGAGTCTTTCAGACGCTTCGAGAAATGGGGCAAGGCTCGGCGACTCAAGCAGACCACCATAGCCTAGCAGGAGGACGGTATAGACCGCCTCCGCAATGTTTGTTCTAGCTTGCTGGAGGGTCCTGTTGAAGGCTCCTCGGCTTGTTTTTCGCCCAGCCCGGCGTAAATGGGTCATTTCTTCCCGCGTGAGGGGTTTTTCAGCCAAATCCGCCCCTAACTGGTCAACGAGGACTGTCTCAAACTGTGCCGCGGTCAGGTTGCTCCGTTCGAGAAGCCGGGAGAGAACTGGGTCTTGAACGGTACCTCTAATCGCTGATCTGGCTCTCTCTGACCAGTCTGTGTCCTGGCTCATCCGCCTCACGGATACAGTTTCGTATTAGCCACCCTAAGAGCTTTCGAGCCTATCGGCATGAATTATTGGTACTTGGAATCAAGCCGCGGGTGGGCTTTCGGCCCGCGGAATGGCTGGGTTACAGCACGCTTATTCCGATTCAGAACGATGGCTGAAACTAGACTCGTGACCCTACATGTCTTCTGGGGTTGTCTCAGGTTCACAAAAGCTTCTCGTGGACATGGTGTGCGATGTTTGTAGGGTAGAAGGCTTTACGGTCGAGACTAACGTTGAATCGGAGATGAACGCTGGCAACTTTGTCGATATTGTGGCCTCTCGCCAGATTGATCGGAAGCCTCAGAGGATAGCTTTTGAGTGCTGGGAGAAAGACTCCCAAGTGGACGCAAAACAGATTGAGAGCTTCGTCAAATGTCTCAGAGACCTGAAGATCGCGAGCGGAATCTACGTCTCCCCGAAAGGTTTCACGGGCGACGCGGAGTACTTTGCCCGAAGGCTCGGCGTCGAGCTCTGGGACCTACCAAAGCTCAAGGAGCATCTAAAGAAGATTGAAACGCGGGAGAGCACCCACGTTCCAGGAACCTTACCGGTTGCAAGGACCCTCCCTGCGGCGATCTTCTCGAAGCAATTAGAGAATGGACGTGCTCTTAAGATGCGGACCCTGCCCAGGCTTGAGTTCCGGCCATACTTCTTCGCTCTTTTCGAGACCCATTCGGGACGAAAAAAGCGGGGAAAGGGGGTTGTAGTCCTTGACGGGGTGGACGGGAGGATTTGCGACGCCGGGATGCTGGAAGGACAGATGAAACATCTTCCTTCGACCGGAATGTTCGTTGACTGCCTCGAGGTTCAACCGTCGGAGGGACATATGCCTAACTTGCCGGACGAGTTGGGCATGAGCAACAGCGTTACTGTTGCGCCGGCTGGGATTGGCCAGGACCGTGTGCGGGTCTTGGTTGGGGCGGTTCTCGAAAAAGAGGTTGGAGTGGATCCTGAGGAGGTGGAATTGTCAGTTACTGATGTTAGCCTGCTCCACATTCCAATTGTCACCGTAGAGCTTGCTGCTGGGACCAAGTCCTACCGGAAGGTCGTGCAAGCGGCAACGGGTAAGATGATCTGGGACGAAACGGCCAAGTGCCTTCGCTGCCAGAACACCTCCCGAGCAATATGCGAAGTATGTGGCAGCACGGTCTGCGAGGAACACGTGAGACTCTGCGTT
>DATBWE010000079.1:0-4369 GCA_036514975.1 Bathyarchaeia archaeon | reverse complement strand
GGAAGGCCGTTGGCCCTCTCATCACGGCTCTGAGGGATGAGAAGTGGTACGTCAGGCAGCATGCAGCAAGGAGCCTCGGCCTTATCGGAGACAAGAGAGCAACAAGCCCACTGTCATCGTCTCTCATGGATCCGAGGCCTGCTGTTGCCGCAGATGCTAGGCAGGCATTAGAGAGGCTAAGGGCACGCTAATAGCGTGAACTTAGACCAGCCTCCACTGATGGGTGAGCCTTCTCCTGTCCTAATCACGACCAGATCCTGACAAACCCGTAATTAACACACGACCAGCGTAGCATACTAGAACGGTTCATGGTTCTCCGCAGCTTTCGGCTAACTCGTAAGCGTGTTCTTCTGGTCGTCATTCTACTCGCGGCTGTTTCTCCCCTAATCTACTACCTTGCTTCCCCACTCTTCATCTCACGGGCCGTGAACGAGCCCACTCCCGCTGCCAACGCTGTCACTCTGGTAACTGGGACGTTCACTGGCGCGGATAGTTTCCACCGTGTCTCTGGAACCGCTAGGGTTCTAGAGTTGTCTGACGGGTCTAGGATGCTGAGGTTGGAGGGCTTCACCGCGACCAACGGGCCGGATCTGTTCGTCTACCTTTCAACGGACAGGACAGCTGCCGACTTCGTCAACCTAGGAGAACTGAAAGGGAACCTTGGAGACCAAAACTACAACATCCCAGGCGGAACCGACCTGGCTCGCCATCGGTTCGTCTTGATATGGTGCAGGGCGTTCTCTGTTCTCTTTGGGTCCGCACAACTCGAATAGCTGTCCGCTGATCCTTATTTTTGCCGTTGACATCCTCATAATCATCATAGCTTTTCTTCGACACTAGGCTATCCGTCCTCCCGTCGCCAATTCTAGGAAACTAGTTCTCGACGTTTGAATCTCATTATTGCGGCTACTGAAAAGGCTACGAAGTACGCTGCGAAAAGCAGTAGCGAGGTGCTGACTTCTGGCACGAATGTTTGAAACGCGCCTCCACCACCAGGCCCACCTCCAAAACCTCCGCCGGGGCCCGCATTGGGTGATAGTACATTTCCGATTATTCCGGCCGCGGTCGATGGCAGAAACCATGGCTCAACGTCGGAGACCAGCAGAACCGCCTGCACGATGTTGAATACAAGGGTGAAAAGGAAGAAGGTCAAAACGGTCGCGGAGACGGTGCCCTTCATCCACGCTGATATGAAATACGCCACGCCCACGATGGAGACCATGTATGCAAGTGTGTAGGTGTAGGAGAGGAAGATCTCCCACGTTACCCCTCCCGTAATCGCGAAGGCCGAGGCTGTAGCCGCCGCGTAGTATGTTGTGACTACGAGCCCCGAAGCGGCAAGGCTTGCGGCCAGTTTTCCGACCACGATGGTCTCTCGCCGAACGGGGTTGGGAAACAGGAAATACGCCGTGCGCTTCTCAAATTCCGAGGCCAGTGCGTCAGAGGCGAAGAGGACTCCGCAAAGCACTGCCAGGAGGCTTGAGAAGCCAGCGAACGATGAGACAAACTCGTTGGGAGCTGATGGAAAGCCGATGCCGAGCAACGGCGGCAGGCCCAGGATGAGCCCAATGATTAGGCCCAGTAGTACGAGCATTCCCGGGAGTCGTCTTCCGCGGACGTATTTCATGAGTTCATAGCCAGCAACTATGGGAACCTGCACTATCGCGGATGTCTTCATAGTTGCTCTGCCTCTTTGATATGTTCCAAGTACAATTGCTCCAGGGATGATCCAAGCGGCCTGAAGCTAGCGACACGAAGGCCGTGCTGTATCAGAGCTTCTAGGACCTTTGCGTGTGTATCTACTCCACCCCTGACGCGAAGACCTAGGGTTGCGTTGGCGGACTTCTCGACGCCTTCTACGTTCGGCACAGTCTTGACCCACTCTACTTCATTCTCTTGGATTGAGCCCGCAAAAGAGACGACTAGCGACGAAACGTCGGTTTGCTGGGAAAGCTCCCGAACAGACCCTTGAAGAAGCAAACGCCCGTGGTTCAACAACGCGACATAATCACATACTTCCTGGACTTCTCCGAGAAGATGGGAACTCATGAAGATCGTTCGTCCACTATGCTTGAGAGACGTGATAATCTCTCGGACCTCCGCCATTCCCCGAGGGTCCAATCCTGATGTGGGCTCATCTAGAATCAGAAGCGCGGGGTCGTGGAGAAGCGCCTGTGCGATGGCAACCCTCTGTTTCATTCCCTTGGAAAACTTCTCGATACGACGGTTTGCCCAGTCGCTCAGTTTGACCATGCGCAATACCTCCTCGCTCTTGGCTTCGATATCCCGCCTGTTCATGCCTCTCAGTCGGCCTGCATAGGCAAGGGTTTCCAAGGGGCTGAGGTAGCCGTAGAATTCAGGAGTCTCGATTACCGCACCGACACGTCTCAGGGCAAGTGTTGGTTCACGCTGGACGTCGACGCCAAAGAGAGAAGCTTTTCCCTTATTTGGACGAATCAGATTGGTGATTGCTTTTATGGTGGTGGACTTGCCTGCGCCATTGGGGCCGAGAAAGCCAAAGCATGCACCCTCCGGGACCTGAAGGTCGAGCCCTTCCAGGGCCACGAAGCCGTTGTACTGCTTCCGCAAGCCCTGAGTCTGGATAGGCTGAGCCGACGGTTTACCATCCTGGACAGTGGTCAATTTATTGCTCACTCTCCTACGTGCTGGATATGCTCTATTTGATACTGTGTTAGATGTTTGGTCCTAGGAATTTCCTTAAGTAGACAGGAACTTGCGCGCGACACCTGCGCAAATACCTGGGCTACCTGACACTCATAATGCAAAAGGCATAGGGGCTCGTGTGAAAACTGTTATTTACGCAACTGATGTGGAAAACTTGGGAGCTCTAAATGAGTGTGAATGATAATCTGCGACTGATGAAGACGTTGGACGATGCTTGGAATGCCAAGGAGTGGGAGACGTTCAAGAAACGTCATGCGGAGAACGTTGCAGTCTACTGGCCGAGCCAGCCGGAGCCAACGAGGGGACGGACCGCACATCATGAGGAGGCTGTTGAATTCTTCAAAGCATTTGACAATCATCTCGATAACAATCCGTACAAGATTCTCTTCGGATTCGGGGACTACACCTGCTCAGTGGCCAGATGGACAGGCACCAATACGGGCCCTTTCATGGGGCCCGATGGACGTATGATTCCAGCCACTAACCGGAAATTTGAACTTGAGTTCTGCACCGTAGCCCATTGGAAGAACGGGGAAATTGTCGAAGAGAAGCTCTTCTACGACCTTGTCGGACTGCTGAAGCAACTTGGGATAACGTTGACAGCTAGGACCCAAGCAGAGAGAGTGCCTGCGGTCTAGGCAAGCGCAAGAAACAAATCGCCCTGAGAGGATGAGAAGAATGGAAACACAAATGGCAGATCTCCTCGCGACGAACAAGAGAATTGTCCGGGAGTTCTACGATCTCGCCTTCAACCAGAAGAAGCCAGCTGAAGCTGCATCGAAATATCTCGGCAGGGTTTACCGCCAGCACAACCCCGGCGCGGGAGATGGTCCCGACGCATTTGTTGCCTTCGTAACAGGATTTGTCAAAGCCTACCCCTCGCTGCGGTTCGACCTCAAGAGGATAATCGCCGAGGGAGACCTCGTCACCACCCACAGCCACATGACTCTCGACCCAACGGACCATGGGTCTGCAGTAATGGACATATTCCGTGTTGAAAACGGGAAAATTGTAGAGCACTGGGACGTCTCGCAACAGATTCCGGCCCAGTCGGCCAACAACAACACCATGTTCTGAAAACAGAAGGCGTAGTAACTCGGCGGACGACGAAGGCGTAGAATTCAAGGACGTTCTCAAACACCTCGACCGCGAAGAGACTCAAGTCCTAGTCCGGCTTGAGACTAGAAAGTTTCGAAAACCGACCACCATCATACAGGGCCTTGTAGGGTCAAAGGAAGAGCTGGGAAATGTCGCCCGCAAGCTAAAACATAGCCTCGCCACGGGTGGCACGTCAAAAGAGGGGCTCATCCTCCTCCAAGGAGACCACCGCAGTCGCATCAAAGACGAACTCGTAAGACTCGGATTCCCAGCTGAAAACATCGAAGTGGTCTAATACTCAGCTGGGCGGGTGCCGATGGCGCTTCTGAACCTAGCCTCCGAGGGTATCTCCCGGCTCGGTTTCGGCTGAGCTCTTGACCTCGTCTTCCCATTTCTTCGCGCTCCCCGCGAGCCTCTCCAACAGCTTCTCCTCCTGTCTAGAGAGTGCCTGCTTACGGTCGACCTTCACTCTGATAGAATCGAAAGCTTCCTCGTCCTCTCCCAACGGAACGCGGGAACGAACTATGATCTGAACTTGCTCTCGTGGCAGAATCTTAGCCAGCCACCCCACACTCCAAGCTGTAAA
>DATBWE010000078.1:0-3801 GCA_036514975.1 Bathyarchaeia archaeon | reverse complement strand
AGCCATATCTCAACTGGAGATGCTCAGCGAGGTTCTGAACCACATAGTCGTCGCTCACTATGACCGGGTCCAGGCTCGATTGTTTGAGGTCAAGAGCCAAGGCTACCACTTCCCTGTCGGCCTTTGAAAGGACGCCTTTTTCGCCTAACTGTTTCGAGGCAAGGTCGACCGTCTCGCGAGACCTTTCGGAAGCGGGCTGAACAGTCAGGTTTCCCTTCTCCCTGGAGAGGCGGAACCTGAGATGAGCCATCGTGCCAGTCAGCAGCTCGTTTTCAACCTCTTCGACCGTGTACGCTTCCGCAGACGCGGAAGGGTTGAAACCCATTATGAACGCTGACGTATCGAGCACTAGTACTTTCAGACTGGCACCCTCTCAGGCGAGAGCCTGCGCAGACTCCGCTGAAGGAAGGTGTCGTCGAACCTGACGAAAAAGCTGCTGTTGGAAGACTTCCTGAACGACACAGTCTGTCCAGCCCTTACCGGACGCTGCAACAGCCCGTCCAAGGACAGGTTGGCGTCGGGTCCGGGTCTTCCCACACTGACACGAAGGTTAGCGTTGACGGGAACTACTATGGACCTGACGGGTTGGAGGGGAGCGATGAAGGCGAGGGCAAAATTGTCCAGGGAACTCTCAAGGCCCGGCCCGCCCGCGGAGAACGCGTGCGCTGTGGACCCTGTAGGGGTGGCGACGACCAAGCCGTCAGCCCTCGCGCTGTAGAAGCTCCTGCCTCTCAGTGAAATCTCCAAGCTAAGCATTTTCGCCGGGACAGCCGGTGTGAGCAGCGCCTCGTTCAGCCCCTCGCCGATAGTCTTGCCGGCGTAGTATGCGGAGAGTTTCCAGAGTTTTTCGAGCTGAAACCTTCCCCCAGTCCATCTTGCAAGGGCGTCTTCAAACCCTGAAGGGTCCACCTCTGTAAGGTAGCCCCGCCTCCCCATGTTCACGCCCAGGATCGGTGTTCGAGGGTTCGGCATTTCCCGAACGGCCTTCAGAACTGTACCGTCCCCGCCAACAGTGACAAGCAGGTCGGTGTTGATCCTGCTCAGCGGTTTTCCGTCCGGCAACCTGTGCGCTCTTGCAAGGTTCTCGTCCGGAACAACCGTCAGGCCTTGTCGTTGTATTGTATGGTAGAGTTTCTTGGCGGTGCTAGCTATTTCCTTTGAGCCACTCTTGGCTAGTAGGCCGACCGTCTTTGTCATGAGTATCAGGGTCTTGCAGGGGTGAAACGGAACGGTTGAAAAGAATTCCTAGCCCGCCTGCGGGTTCGCGGGAAGTCTTTTAGATGGAGAACCCGGGATGGGCTGAAAAGGTCGCGCGCAGTGAGCAAACCTGTTGACGTCGGCAGCCTGAAGGTAGGCCAGTATCTCATCATCGACGGTGAACCGTGCAGGATTGTGGAGTATGAAAAGTCCAAGCCTGGAAAGCACGGATCCGCAAAAGCCCGTATCGTCGGGATCAGCGCGTTCACGGGCCAGAAGAAGAACCTCATCAGCCCCGTCGACGCAAAGACCGAGGTTCCACTCATAGACAAGCGGACCGGCCAGATCATCTCGATATCAGGCAACATTCTGCAGCTGATGGACATGGAGAACTACCAGACGTTTGAGACCCCCATGCCTGACGACCCGGATTTGAAGGGTTCTCTATCAGCCGGGAACGAGGTCGAATACTGGAGCGTCCTCGGACGCAACATGGTCGTTAGACGAAAGGGCTGAAGCCTCTTCACCCGCCAGGGTCCCCCAGCCGTCAAGCATCTCCGCATCCGTCCCGGCATGTCCGCCGGAGCCCTCGCCCGGGAGATGGGCGCGACCGGTGTCCTGGGCGGAGGCCGCGTCGGCGCTGCTGTCGACGTTCTCACCGGCATGTTTGGCAGCAGCGAGTTCACGAATTTCCTGACCCTAGCGGGTCCCATGGTTCCTTCCGGGTTCAGGCTCCTCATCGCCGACATGGTCGAAAGGGGGTTCCTCGACGCGATCGTCACAACAGGGGCAAACCTCACTCATGATGTGATAGAGGCTTTGGGCCTGCGCCACTACCAGGGCAGCTTCCAGGCGGACGACCGGAAACTTCTCCGACAGGGCTACAGCCGGATCGCTGACATTTTCGTCCGGGAAGAGGCGTTTGAAAAGCTGGACGTGAAAGTTAGGAAGATGCTCAAGAAAATCCCCATTGACGAGCGCAGGAACATGGCCTATTCCGACCTGCTAGCAAGGGTCGGGTCACAGCTCAACGATACGAACTCCATCTTATGGAAGGCTACTCGAGGCAATGTCAAGGTATTCTCGCCGGGACTACTGGACTCGATTCTCGGCCTCAGCATCTGGAGTTTCGCCCAGACCGAGACCCTCCAGCTCAACCCCCTACTAGACGTGACTAGAATGGTGGAGATGTGCATGAGCTCAAAGAAACTAGGTGTCCTGATTATCGGAGGAGGGCTTCCGAAACACAACACACTCCTCGCCAGCGTTCTTCGGGAGGGAGTTGATGCGGCTGTCCAGATAACGGCTGACAGGCCCGAGCCGGGGGGCTTGAGCGGCGCGCCCCTGGCCGAGTCGATTAGCTGGAGGAAGATTCGGAAAGGCGGAAGGTTCGTGGACGTTTATTCCGACGCTACTGTTTGCCTGCCCTTGATCATGGCCGCGGTTCTAGAGAGGGTTAAGAGGCGCGCGAGGAAAGTCCAGGCGTAGCCAATGGAAGCCGTGGGACGGTCCCTCTCCGACGCTGTCCGCCGCCTACTCCGCATGCCGAACATCGACGAGAAGGCCGTCAAAGAACTGGCCAAGGACCTGCAGAGAACCCTTCTCCAGGCAGACGTCAACGTAGACCTAGTCCTCCAGCTGTCAAAGGCGGTCGAGGAACGGTCTCTCAGAGAGAGACTTCCGCCGGGGATAACTCGACGAGACCACGTCGTCAAAGTTCTCTATGAAGAGATGACCAGGTTTGTCGGGCAAGAACCCGCCAAGGTCGACGTGCAGCCCGGCCAGTTCCGAAAACTCATGCTTGTCGGAATTCAGGGAACCGGCAAGACAACCAGCGCCGTGAAACTCGCCCGGTTCTTCCAGAAGAGAGGCCTACGCGTCGGCGTTGTCTGCGCTGACACATACCGCCCCGGAGCGTTCGAGCAGCTCACCCAGCTGGCAGGAAAGGTCGAGGTCCCGGTCTTCGGGGAGCCGGGAAAAAAGAAGCCCGAGGAAGTCGCGAAACACGGGCTCGAACGGTTTCAGAAGGAGAAAGCTGACCTGGTCATCGTTGACACGGCCGGTCGGCACCGGAATGAGAAGGACTTGATGGAGGAGATGAAACATATCGCTGGGACGGTGAAGCCTGACGAGATCGTTCTGGCAATCGACGCCAGCATCGGCCAGCAAGCCATCGTTCAGGCCAGGGCCTTCCACGAGGCCACACCGATAGGCTCGATTCTGCTAACCAAGATGGATGGCTCTGCAAGGGGTGGCGGAGCCTTGTCTGCCGTCGTAGCTACAGGGTCGAAGGTGAAGTTCATCGGAACCGGCGAGCGGATCGAGGACCTGGAACAGTTCGTTCCGACAGACTTCGCAGGGCGGCTTCTGGGAATGGGAGACCTCAAGGCGCTGCTGGCGAAGGTGGAGGAGGCGCAGGTCAGGGTCCCGGAGGCCAAGGTCAAACAGTTTCTCGAGGGACGTTTCACCCTGAAGGACATGTATGACCAGATGGAGAACCTGCGGAAGATGGGTCCTCTGAGAAAGGTGTTGCAGATGGTCCCGGGAGGTGTGAGCCTGCCCGATGAACAGCTGGGCGTAGCGGAGGAGAAGATGCGCGCCTGG
>DATBWE010000077.1:0-4299 GCA_036514975.1 Bathyarchaeia archaeon | reverse complement strand
CAATCCTAGCCCGAGAGCAGAGGCTGTCGAGCCGCCGAGCAGAATGACCAATGCTACGGGCTCTGCTATTGGACTGCCTGGGGGAAAGAACAGAGTCGTCGCGTACCAGAGAACCACGGAGAAACAGACGATCACAATTGCTGACTTTATCATTTTCCGGAGGAAGCCCGTTTTGCCCCGGCGGACTAGGAGAAACATGGCTGTCGCGCTGATGGCCAGCGCGACAACGAACACTAAGGCGTTCAGCGAGGCCCCCGAGTAGGTGGTCCCCTCAAACGGAGTGACTGCTGTGACTTCGATGTCGTTGACGGCGAAGGGTATTCCGAGTATTCCGGTTATTGCCAGGCTGAGAATTACGGGGTAAAGGTGTTCGAGCCGGGGCTTGAATGTCCTGTTCTCGTCTTCTCCCATGGGACCCTAAATCTCGATGAGGTCTCCGGTCTTCGGAGCTGTTGCGTCGAGCCCCAGTTCTTTGGACGCCCAGTCTGCAAGCTTCTTGCAGTTGCCTTCTGCTCCATGCACGATGAACACTTTCGTCTTCTTGTCCAGGTCGGAAAGGGTCTGCTCCAGCTCTCTCTTGCCTCCGTGTGATGAGAAGTCGAACCTTTCGATTCGGGCATCAACAGGCCGGGCCTTGCCGTGAATGACGAATTTTCTCCTGTCTAGGAGAATCCTGCCGGGGCTCCCCGGGACCTGAAAGCTGACCATGAACACAGCGTTCTCCTTCTTGGACGCGACATTCTCCATGTAGAAAACGGACGCGCCGCCCTTCAACATTCCCGCAGGAGAGATTATCACGCCAGGCGTTTTCGCGGCCCGCCGTCTATCATCCCACCCGTCTACCCAGTGGGCCATCTTGGAAGCTCTGTCGAAGACCTCGGCGTCCCGCAAAGAGTGCGGATGCTTCAACAAGAGGTCCATCGCTTCCAGGGCCATACCGTCCACGGAAACTGGGTGCTCAAAGTGGTAGGCGGACAGTACGGAGAGAAGCTCCTGGGACCTGCCGACGCCAAACGCAGGCACTAGTACTACGCCGCCGTGCTCCACGACGTCTGTTACTTTTTCGACGAATTCTTTCTCCAGTCCATCCCTTAGAGGATGGTCTTCGCCCGCGTATGTGCCTTCGATGATGATTGCGTCGAGGTTCTTGTACTCAGGGTCCGCGCCATCGACCAGCCTTGTCGGCTGGCGGTTGAAGTCTCCGGTGTATAGTAGACGCTTTCCATCGGATTGGAGGAGGGCTTGAGCGCTGCCGGGAATATGTCCCGCGTTGAATAGTGTCAGGGAAGCGTTTCCGATATCGATGGACTGGCGGTACTGGAGTTCATGAACGTGTTTGAGCATTGTTTCTAGGTCTAGGTATTCGTATGGGACGTAGTAGCCGCTCAGTTTGAGAAAGTCTTTGATGATCAAGCGGGCAAGCGTGAAGGTGGGCTGGACCCCGTAGAGGGGGACTCCGCCCTGAATGTAGAAGATGGGAGCGGCTCCGATATGGTCAAGGTGGGCGTGTGTGAGGACGATGGCCTCGACTTCTCGCGGGGCAATATGCATGGGAAAGCCGACGTTGTGGTTGATCATCACCCCGTAGTCTAGAATGAGGTTCTTCTCGCCTACACTCACGGCGAAGGCTGACCTGCCAACTTCTTGGCAGGCACCCAGGAATCGAATCTTCATCCAAACACCCTAGTCGGACCGACTGTGCCTAAGCGCTATTTTGAGCACGCAACTCGTATCGTGATAGCCCAAAATACTACCATAAAAGCCCTCCAACGCTCTGCGAGAGGCTTTTAGGGAAGCCCGCCAATACTCGACCTGCATTCATTCAGCGGTGCGTGTCTTGACGATAAGAGTTCTCGTGGACAAGAAGAACCGGAGAGGCTCCACGTTAGTCACGGGGTTTCACGGAATTGGACAGACAGGGTACATAGCTACCAGCTATCTGATACACGCGCTCAAAGCGGACCGGATAGGCTTCATTGAAGTAGCGAACCCGCCGCCCTGGGCCGGAACAGGTGAGGGTGGGCTGGTCACTCCCTTCGAAGTCTACGCAAAGGCGAAGACTGTTCTGGTAAAACTGGAGTTCTCGCCGCACAGGAGCGAGGAGGCTGAGTTCGCAAAGGTTGTCGCGAACTGGGCGATAGAGGGGAAGTTCAAAGACGCGATCCTCGTGGGAGGGCTGGATATCTCCTTCCAGAACAACAAACACGACTTCTGCGTCGTACCAACGGGCGCCTACCTTGACAGGGCGAAAATCTTCAAGGCACCAATACTTGAACCGGGCCTCCTTGTCTACGGCCCCCTAGCAATAATGCTCAACGAGTTCGAGATTCACGACTTTCCGGCTGTTGCTGTACTGCCGTACGCAGAGCCGTCGAGGGCCGACCCGGCGGCTGCCGCTCTGGCTATCCGCAAGATAGCTAAGGCCTACAACTTCCGTGTGCAGGTCGAGGATCTTGTGAAGGATGCGAAGTTCATAGAGAGGGAGTGGGACCAAAAGTCCCGCATGACTAGAAGGTCGCTTCAGCGAATGTACGCTTAGCTTCAGGCCATCTTCGTGTCGATGAGCTTCAGCAAACGATCCGGCTTCAGTCGCTTTCCGGGAACTGAGACGATTCTCGACGCTGGAAGTAGCTTTGAGATTTCCCGAGACACGAGGCCTCCATACCTGCCTTCTCGGACCATGAAGATGCCTCTGGGTGAGAGCTTTCTGACAAAATCGCGCACAAGCGAGGCTCGCGACCTGTAAATGTCTATGTTCATCGAGTCCAGGCTCTCCGTCTGAGCAACCGGGTAGGTTTCGTCCAGTTCTAGGGGCACGGGTCCGAAGGGTACCGTGTAGAAGCAGACCGCGAGCTGTTCCATGTCTTTGGCTCGATCTACGACCTGCCGGTACCGAGGGTCTTCCCGGTAGGGCCTTCTCCACCTGCCAGGCAGCAGAAGCACATACTTTGACCGGGCTGGCCGAGAGGTTCTGATTCTTGTTCGGTAACGAACAAGCTCGGGCCTCTGGTCGCTGCTGCTTCCGAAATAGAATATTCCACGGGGCTTTGCGATCGGAGTATATCGTTCGATTAGGTCGGAGTAGTGTGCGATTCTGTTCAGGCATTTTCTCAGCGCGGGATGAGCTTGGGCTCGGAGGTCCAGAAGATCCCAGAGCCTGCCCTTGCGAATCTCCTCCCGTATCTTTC
This sequence comes from Bathyarchaeia archaeon, assembly GCA_036514975.1. Taxonomy (GTDB): domain Archaea; phylum Thermoproteota; class Bathyarchaeia; order 40CM-2-53-6; family 40CM-2-53-6; genus BA-19. The sequence goes on along the minus strand of DATBWE010000077.1, from coordinate 1,111 downwards.
TCAACTCTGAAAAACATGCATGTAGGTTGTGCTGAGACAGGAGCCGTTCTCTCTCTGGCGGCCTGAGGCGTCTGACCTCGGGAGGGGTTCCCCTCCTACATGCTTCGCATGGACATGGGAACTCCTCCATGTCCTCAAGAAGAACCGTTCCCTCGGCCGTGATGTACCGGCCCGTCCGGGCGTACAGAGCGTATGCTGCCGAGTCGAAAAGGTCGCATCCCAGCGCAACCAAGAACGAGAAGAGCGACGGGTGGCCTGCGCCAAACAAGTGAAAGGGTTTCCCGGCAGGAAGATGCCTCTTGGCATTGACTATCATGTCAACTAGCAGTTCAAAGTGTTGTGATTCCATCACCTGGGTGGGGCTGCCGAGTGCGTAGATGGCGAAGTCGCGCTTGCTCATTTCTCTGGCCGACCGGGCAATCTCGTCGAGGTGAATTCCGCCCTGTATCGGTCCGACCCAGAGAATGTCGTTTCTAGTGCGGACCCGCAGAGCCTCATCCGCCCGCCTGACAGTCTCATCAACCGTACGTCGTGCAGTTGAAGGGTCGCTCTTGAAACCGGTCGGTATGTCTAGAATCACTCCAATGTCAGTGTTGATCTTTTCCTGGTAGGCGACGATGTCTCTTGGTTCGACGGCCACGTGGCCATACTCTAGGATCTGGTAGGCGCCTGAATCAGTTGCGACTGTCTTCTTGAACCCGAGAGTGTCGTGCACGTCAACAGGTTCCACGCCCAGCCGTGCCCGTCTCAAGAGGTACGCGTTGGTCATGATGGCGTCAATGCCAAGTTCCTCGTAGAAACCGCGGCCGAACTCACGACTGTTCGGGTCCACGACCGGGAACATGTGAGGAGTCCGAAACGCCCCGCTCTTTGTCCGCAGGACCCCTACACGGCCCATCAGGTCCTTCCAGTGGACGCTGAAACTGTCGAGCCCGTTCTCTGGCTTTTGGGGGAATCTCAGTCTAGACTCGCCTGCTACACGACCGTACAGAAACCCCTGTCAGAAAAAGCTCGTGAGTCAGCGAAGAACCGCGAGGCTGGGAGGCTTCGACTAGCGTCCGCCTTTTTCCCGGATGAACTCTTCGAAGACCTTCTGGACCCTTTCCGCGGC
>DATBWE010000076.1:0-6461 GCA_036514975.1 Bathyarchaeia archaeon | reverse complement strand
AGCTCATAAGCGTTTGACTAAATCGACAATCATAGAGATGGGTTACGAATGAAGAATAGAAACATTACCATTGCGCCAAAGTATCACCAAGCAACAAAGCATTCTGAGATCGGCGTACGAACGTCAGCACACTATCTGGATTGGGAAAACAGGCCCTATCCATTCAAGATCTACGAGGGTTTACCTTCGACGCCGCTTCCACGAGACTTCCAGCGGCCCCAGGCCGATGCGCTGAGCAGTGTAGGCGGGGTCAAACAGGATGCGGAAGGAGCTCGTTTCGGAGTTAAGGAACTTGCTGGGCTACTGTTCTTCTCAGCAGGGCTCACCCGGAGATTTCGTCATGGCGGCGAGATTCACTACATGCGCGCAGCTTCAGCCACCGGAGCGCTGTATCCTATCGAGCTGTACGTAGTATCCGGCGGCGTAGAGGGGCTTAGAGCAGGCGTCTACCATTTCGATCCTCTCGATTTTTCACTCGTTCAATTACGTGCTGGAGATTATAGAGCGGAACTCGCCGGGATGAGCGACGAGACCGTTAGTTCTGCCCCCGCAACGGTTGTGTTTTCGTCCTTCGCATGGAAGAACGCTTGGAAGTACCAGGCTCGTTCGTACCGGCACTGGTTCTGGGATGGAGGGGTGATTGCCGCCAACCTCCTGGCGGTCTCGGCCTCCATGGGTTTGGACGCGAGGGTGGTAGCCGGTTTCGTTGATAGGAGTGTGAACGAGCTATTGGGCCTGAGTGACAACAAGGAAGCGGCGGTTTTCTTGATGCCTGTCGGCTTAGGCCCCGCCAGCCCTGAAGATGGGCCTCCCAAGATAGTTGACCGAATCGAGCTCAGAGTTCGGCCTCTTTCAAGAGGCGAAACCGAGTACCCTGAGATATGGCAGTTGCATCGTGCTTCTTCACTGTCAGACCGGAACGAGGTTAGGGATTGGGTTGAGAGTAGGATGGTTCAGCACCAGAACGTAGATCCGAGTGGCGCTGTCTTCCCGGTCGACCTCAAGGAGGCTGATGGTTCGAGGCTGGGAAAGCTTGGAGATGTGATACTCCAGCGTGGTTCCACTCGTAGGTTTGCAAGGGTCCCGGTCGGGTTCTCGCAACTGTCCTCGATTCTGAGAGCTTCGACTGCAGGGTTGCCTCTTGACTACTTGCCAGCCGGAGAGAGACTAATCGATGTCTACTTACTGGCGAATGCGGTGGAGGGCCTTCCTACGGGGTCATACTTCTTCAACCGTGACCGAGAGCGAGTTGAGCAACTCAAGGAGGGAGAGACGAGGCGGATGTCTGCGTATCTCTGTCTTGAACAGCCTCTGTTCGGCGATGCGAGCGCGATGCTCTTCCTGATGACTCGTCTTCAAGAGGTCCTAGAACGGTTTGGGAATAGAGGGTATCGCGCGGCCCAGCTTGAAGGAGGAATAGTCGCTGGGAGAATCTACCTCTCCGCGTACGCGCTAGGCCTCGGTGCTTCGGGCACTACTTTCTACGATGACGCCGTCACAGAGTTCTTCTCTCCCCACGCGAAAGATAAGAGTACGATGATCGCGGTCGGAATTGGAATCCCAGCATACAAAGCCAGACCAGGAAAGGTGCTGCCCCAGTTTTCATGAAGATGCCTCGGGTCCCGCTACTAGAACGAGCCACTGACCGATGGTTCTGATCCGTCTTGGCTGCCTAGTCTGACTAGGACTATGGAATGGGTAGTGGTCCTATTATTCGATGGGGCTTGTAAGGCTCCTCAAGCCTCTTCATATCATCTGATGAAAGCTTGACATCGAGTGACTGGACTGCTTCTTCTATATGATCCACTTTTGTGGCTCCGATCACTGGTGCACACACTCCCTTGTGAAGCAGCCATGCTAGAGCGACCTGTGCTGTAGTTACGCCCTTCTCCTTCGCGACCTCCTCGGTTCGCTCAACAACATCAAAGTCCTCTGGTCGGAAGAACCTCTCAGCAAAGTACTTGTCAGAACGGTACCTCGCACCATCAGGCGTCTCCCTGCGCCTGTACTTTCCTGCGAGGAAGCCTCGAGCGAGGGGACTCCATGGGAGTAGCGCTATTCGCTGGTCGTTGCAGAGAGGGATCATCTCTCGTTCTTCTTCGCGGTAGCAGAGGTTGTAATGGTTCTGCATCGAGACGAACCGTGCGATGTGGAGAAGGTCGCTTGTGAAGAGGGCTTTCGCAAACTGCCAGGTGAACATGCTAGAGGCCCCGATATGGCTGACTCTACCCTCCCTCACCAGATCGTTTAGGGTGAGGAGCGTCTCTTCTATCGGCGTGGCATAGTCCCAGCGGTGAATCTGGTAGAGGTCTATTCGGTCGGTTTGAAGCCGTTTGAGGGACTTTCTGACCTGGGTTAGAATGTGGTATCGTGAGAGGCCCTCGTCGTTGGGTCCGTCTCCAGTCTTGAGCCTAACCTTTGTCCCGATCACGACCTCGTCTCGGTGCTCCTTCAATAGTTGGCCTACGATCTCCTCGGACCTTCCGTTAGAGTACACGTTTGCGGTGTCGAAGAAATTCACTCCAAGGTCCAAGGCACGTTTTACTATGGGCTTTGCCTTGTCAATCTCAACCATCCATTCTTCAGAATTACCGAAAGACATTGTGCCTAGACAGATCCGGGAAACCTTGAGACCCGTGGCTCCGAGTTGAGAGTGCTGCATCAAACCCCAAGGACTCTCGACTCGATTCCGAGATTAAAGCCCACTATCCTAGTCGACCGAAGCAAAAATGTGAGGCGCTTTGTTACCTGATTTCCGGCAGCGAGGTTAAACACTGGATATCACAGACCCCACGTTACCAGTCCAGCAGCAATGAAACTCAAGAAACGCTTGAAAACGAACAAAAAAACTCGCGCTCAGACAAAGAGAGGACGTAAAACTCGAACCACCAAGAGGACAAGCCAGGGTCCTAGCACCTTCCCGAGCTCAAGTCCCACTCCTACTCGCATTTCCACAGTCAAGACATGTGAGGAATTGGAGGTCGGGGACATCGGAGGCTTCGGCAGCCCCGAAGAACTGGAAGCCCACGAGAGACGTTGCGGCCGAGAAGCCACGGAATTCTGCAACACCTGCGCTAGGAACCTCTGCGGCAACCACTATGAGCTACTACACAGGGACCACGACGCGACCGGCGGACACAGCGCTAGTCAGGGCTTGACCGGCCAGTAACCAACAATCCTTCTGCAATACCCTCCTCCTGTCTGTTCCTCTGTCTAATCCATCTAACAGACTGGCCACAATCATCCATCGATGAGTTCTAGGCCAGCCGTCTCGACAGCTGGCGGAATCGGAATAGTGGAATCACCATAGTCTGGGAGTTCTTATAGCCGGAAGAGGTAGGATCCGGGACTATGGATTCTGGCAGGGCCGGTGGGCTCTCCCTCATCATCGGAATATTACTGACAGTCGTTGGGAATCTTACCCATCCGCGGGCTGCGGGCGGAGAACTGGGTTCGGGATCTGTCGACACCGAAACCGGCTTGATCGTCAACAACCTCGGGATTTGGTACCCATCGCATGTTCTGATAACGGTCTCAATTCCCATTCTTCTGTTCGGATATGTTACCGTGTATAGGATGCTTAGAGACCGGGATGGCCGAACCTTCTCCGTGCCAGCACTTTTGTCAATTGTAGGATGGGCTACGCTGAGCTTTCTTGCGATCATAATCGACGGATTCCTGACCCCACTCCTCGCCCAGAACTATGCGAATGCAGCACAATCGGACAAGGCACTTACCGGTGCAATTTTCGATTACAACTTTCTCCTATCGCTTACGTTTCTGGGACCGGCTTTCCTCGGATATACCATAGGAATTTCCCTACTGGGTGCATCGCTGGTCAAGACCAAGACTCATCACAAATGGTTCGGGACAGCCGGAATCGTCGTTGGACTGGCTGGTCTGCTCGGATATGTGGCAGGTATCTTCGGGCCATACTGGGTGCTAAGCTTGGCGTTTACGCCCTACATAACGATCGTAGCGGTATGGGTCATCATCCTCGGAATCCTACAATTTCGCGCAACACCGACAGCCAAGTGAACAAGTAACTGTCTAAGCCACCCGACAGAGAAGAAATGGGACCGGACAGCCACGCCGATCTGCCCGGCCTCGTGATCAAATGCCACGATAGAATACGTATGTGCCCTCCCAAATCGTCCCAAAGATCATGGTTTCCCCACTAGGAGAAGTCAAAAGCTTTCCGCTCGAAGGTCTACGATAACCTCGTCACGTCGCCCGCAAGTATAACCAATCACACGAAAGAACAGAGTGCCTGAAGGGTTTAAATTCGCGGCGACAGCGAGACCGCCTCAGAGTGCGGTATCAGTGTCTGACAAGACGAAGACCACGGACAGGTGGGGTATAGCCCACATCTATTCCTCCTTCAACAATACCCACGTCCATATCACCGACCTTACCGGCGCCGAGACCATTTCTAGAAGTGCCGGTGGGCAGCACGTCAAAGCCGACAGGCTACAAGGCACCCCATACGCGGCTATGCAGGCTGCTTCCGCGGCTTCTAAGGTTGCGAAGGACAAGGGAATAACAGCGCTCCACATACGAGTCAGGGCACCTGGAGGCCATGGAGCCAGAACACCCGGGCCAGGAGCACAGGCCGCCATCAGAATGCTCGCGCGTCAAGGGTTCAGGATCGGCCGGATAGAAGACGTAACACCCGTACCGCATGACACGACCCGAAGGCCAGGCGGAAGACGCGGAAGACGCGTCTAGTCTATTGGACCAAATTCATACTAGCGTAAACATCTCAAGCAAACACTTTAGTCGAGAAAAGTATCGATTCTGTGACACAAAATGCTGGAAAGTCAGAGCGGATGCGGTAGCCCGGGGGGAGACCCGTCAGGCCTCACGAATTTATACCACGGATTTCCAAACTCCCCCTCTTCTTTTTCTAAACTCGCCTCAAGAGCATCCTCAACCAGTTACGTCGCATTGAGGAATTACGCAGAAGTAGCGTATTCCAAGCAGGACAGAAAATCGCCCGAACACTCGTAGAGCAACTCTCAAACCTTGCCGAGTGGCCAGTTCTCAAATCTGCTCGTGCTAACATTCGAGTCTATGTCGCGAAAAGGGCTTCCTCTCAATTTGTTCGGAACAAGAATGGAGGAGCAATTGGTGCCGTTGAGAGAAGTTGAACTTACACTAAGCGCGTCACCTTACGCGGTCAGTAGGGTCTTCTATTTCTTAGATAGTCACTCCCCACTCTCAAGTAACGAAGGGTCAAAAGCAATTGCTTTTTCAGGTTCAGAGGCATAAATTACCTGGTGGTGATTCTTCAAGAGGGTCTCAACAAAAGCCGTACGCGCTGATTCTTCTATCTCACTGAGATCATGTCTGCACAAAAGCGAAAGATCAAGGCTTTTGAAGTTCTCATGAAGCAGCTGTTCGTAGAGCATCTCTAGCTTCATGCCCTTAACCGACTTCTCGATTGGTACGAAGTTGCGATAAAAGCGGTATGGAGTTCTCAGACCGAGGGTAGACTCTCGGATCACCTTTCTGAGATTATCGTACGGGTTGCCTTCATTGACGTCGGAACGTTTGAGCGTGTATATACGTAGGCGGTTTCTTTGCTTGAAGGATTCCACATCTATTCCATTCCTAGATAATCTTCGCTCGATTTTTCTTGGATCCTCGAACGTGAGGTAGACACACGATTCTCCTCTTTCGAGTCCCTTCGATATGTAGTGAGACGTTATCAATTCCGCATGTTTCTTATCGTCAAAAAGAAGCACCGAATGACTTTTTGGGCGGTAGGTTGTCGAGGAACTTTATTGGTCCATAATCTTCTCTTTCAGAAGACGTTGATTCCTTGTAATCCAAGTACTTCATGCCAATTTCGTGCACAAATCTCCTGATTCGTCTGTGGTCTTGCAGAAAATCCAAACCCTTTGCAGTAGTTGAAATTGGTTTTCGATGAATCAGGTCCTTGGCTGCCATTTCTTCCAAATAACGTGAAAATTTGTCGTAGACAAGGTTACACCGTTGCCCGGCCTAGAACCCAAACAGCTGCGAGTGGAGTTCAATTCTCGGGGAGGTCCAATTTAACTGTCAATGCGAAGGACGAGCAGGAATGGGGTCGGAGGATTTTCGCAGCGTTAGTGAGTCCTGACTGAACTAGTGGGCTGCGTACGTTAAACTGCACACCGGCTCTACAAAAGCGTGAAGGGGGCACGGAATGCTGAAAGAAGATCTACAGGGGCCCAACGATAGTGGGTAGGACGATGCCGACAATGGTCGCGCTAATCCATACGACTATGGCTATGACAAGCGCTCTCAGCCAGCCGATCTTGTACAAGCTGCCGAGCGAGTAGAGCCAGACTATTATCCTCGGGGCCATTCAAGAAGCGTTCTCGCGAAGGGAAGAGGATTGCTGTACTCTCCTAGGTTGAGGCTGGTCGGAGTCCATGTAGGGATTTGGAATTTGCTCCCACCCCGCCTAAGACCAA
>DATBWE010000075.1:0-3153 GCA_036514975.1 Bathyarchaeia archaeon | reverse complement strand
GCTCACTCTGAGACCGATTCCCCGGACCACTGACCACCGGCCGGAATTCGGCAATTAGCGTGGCTTCCCAAGGGCTTTATCCCGTATACTTGGGGAGACTCCCGCTAGGCAGGACGGAGACAATAGCCTTGCTTCAAGAATACTTCTGGTTCCAACCTTAACCCTTAGCCTAAGACTTCCGGAGGATGACCCAAAGTTCTGGCGTGGTGGGAGCGGCAGATTGAAAGAAACCTGAGAAAGCTTGAGCCCGACGAGCTTGACCCGAAACTGATTAGTATGGCGTCAGAGCCGATGGGATCAGTCTTTGCGTGTCAGTATCGGTAGACCTTGTGAACCGTTGGCTGCCAGTTGGTCCGCTCTCTTCTTGAACCGTTCATCCTGCGTTGCCTGTTCCGATTTCAGAACTTCCTTCGCTCCAATGACTAGTGCTTTCAGTCTCCTTGGTTCGATCGGCGGAGAACGCGACCAGTCGCCATTCGCAAAATCGACGAAAGACAGTTTGAGACGAGTGTCGGGAGAGATATCGACATCCTCTCTGTCAATATCTGGACCGAAAGCTGCAGCGCTGAAAGCTGCTCTGGGCAAGAGTTTCAGTTTCGCGTCGATCTGTGTGAAAGCTTCAGACTGCTTGTGTTCGCGCGCATCACGACCTCCGAAGGCCTCACGCTCCACCTGTACACTCTTGGGGTCCGACTGTTCTTCTGAGCGTTTTCGCAGAATTATCGACTTGCCTAGCTCTTCGATGGCGAAGGTTACAAGTATCGCTGCATTCTGGAGCGTTCCCTGACTGGCGCTCTGATTGCTGAGCCCCTCAGCATCTAGAAGGTATTCGCTGACTCTGTTCAAGCAGAGCGTGATTCCATTCTCAATCTTCTCACGTGGAATCTGTTCTACCATGACAGTTTTCTGAGAGCTGTGAGTCTTAAAGATGAGGAAGCGTTTTTCAGAGTGTGTTACGGAAGCGGGGCTATGCCGACACGCCGATAAGGTGAAGCTGTAAGTCACGGCCTCCTTTGTGATATCCTATCAAAATGCTGATCGAATGCGTTCGCTAAACCCTCTATTTCGAGAATTGGGAAACACGCTCAGAACTACCTCCGGTTAGGCCTTATAGGAATCGTTCATTCTCAGACCGTACGAGAGTTTTTTGTCCAGCGCACAATCTGGACGATGGATACAGACCATCAACCCAGCAACAGGCAAGCCTCTTCGAAAATTCAAAGCCTCAACAAGAAGAGATGTGGAGAAGACTGTCGAGCGGGCGAGAAAAGCGTTCAAAAAGTGGCGAGAAATCCCCGCCGCGAGACGTGCACTCTACCTCGAACGTGCTGCGAAGACGCTGAGGGCACAGAAGGACAAACTCGGACGGACCATAACCCTAGAAATGGGCAAAACAATACGCGAATCCGTCTCAGAGATCCTAAAGTGTTCGTGGGCGCTGGAATATTACGCGGAGAACGGGGAGAAATTTCTCAACCCTGAAACGTCTAAGACGGACGCGACTGACAGCTATGTTGCCTTCGAACCCCTTGGTGTAATCGCCTCCATAATGCCATGGAACTTCCCGCTGTGGCAATGTGTCAGGTTCGCGGCTCCGGCCTTGATGGCAGGGAATACTGTCGTTTTCAAGCCTTCCAGCATCGTCCCACGGTCTGGTCTGGAGTTGCATGAGGCGTTCGAGTCCACTGGGCTTCCAGTGGACTGCTTCAACATAGTACTAGGAAGCGCTGAGGTTTCCAGTTATCTAGTAGAGGCGGATACTGCGGGAGTATCCTTTACGGGAAGCGTCTCTGCGGGCCAGAACGTTGCAGGAATGGCCGGCAAGCAACTCAAGAAACTGGTTCTTGAACTCGGAGGCAGCGACCCCTTCATCGTTCTAGATGACGCTGATCTAGAGGCGGCCTCCTCGGGCGCAGTTGCTGGACGATTCATCAACTGTGGTCAGAGCTGCATCGCCAGCAAGCGATTCTTCGTCGCGAAGAAGGTGGTTGATGAGTTTCTCGACCAGTTTGTAAGGAAGACCAAATCGCTTGTCGTCGGGGACCCCTTACACAGCGAAACTGACGTTGGTCCCATGGTCCGAGACCAAGCAGTCAGGGTCCTGGATGGTCAGGTCAAAGAGTCCGTGAAGGCGGGAGCTAAGATAGAACTGGGAGGAGAGAGACTGAAAAGGCACGGCTTCTTCTACGCGCCAACCATTCTCACCGATGTCAGTCCCGATATGCGTGTTATGCAGGAGGAAACTTTCGGACCCGCAGCCCCTGTGATGACTGTGAAGGATGATGAGGAAGCGGTAAAGTTCGCGAACATGAGCGAGTTCGGCCTAGGTGCGAGCGTCTGGGGTCAGGACATACGAAGGGCTGAGAAGGTCTCTCGACAAATCTCTACGGGTCTCGTCAGTGTCAACAATGTTGTCGTGTCGGACCCTCGCATGCCTTTCGGAGGCGTGAAAAAGAGCGGGTTCGGCAGAGAACTCTCCAGGTACGGCCTGCTAGAGTTTGCCAATGTCAAATCGGTAAGATTGTACGAGAGATCACCCATTGTGCACGCACGAGTAGAGTAATCGGCTACGGCTCCAATAATGTCCGGCAAGACCGCCCTCATTTACAGTGACAGATTCCTCGACTACAACCTCGGACCCCAGCATCCGCTGCGCCCGATAAGAGTCAAGCTTACCTACCAACTATTGCAATCCAAAGGCCTTCTGGAGAACAGTTCTGTTGAGGTAGTTGAGCCCCGATCCGCCTCGCGCGACGAGATTCTTCTCTTCCATGATGAGGCCTATGTGACGCTGGTCGAGAAGTACAGCGAGAAAGGGTCCGGGCTGCTGGACATGGGGGACACCCCGGCCTTCAAAGGCTGCTACGAAGCCACAAGCCTCGTCGCTGGAGCTTCGCTCAAAGCCTGCGACCTAATCATGAGTGGTAGGTTCGCCCATGCTTTCAACCCCTCAGGCGGACTCCACCATGCGCATCCCGAAAGAGCTTCAGGATTCTGCATATTCAACGATCCTGCCATTTCCATCAGCTACCTGAAATCGAAGCACGCTGTCAAACGACTCCTCTACGTGGATATCGATGCCCACCATGGGGACGGGGTGATGTACGGATTCTACCGAGACCCTTTAGTTCTCGACATCGACTTCCATGAAAG
>DATBWE010000074.1:0-4271 GCA_036514975.1 Bathyarchaeia archaeon | reverse complement strand
CAACCCAGCTCTCCACCACAGGCTTCAGGGGCAAAACAACGCTCCTCGGCCTCTCCACCGCCCCCGCCACGGCCATAAGACGCTGGCTAGAAGCAAGCCTGCTGAAGACCTAGCCTTGCCCGAGACCAGCCCACCCAGCCTCGAACAAGCCTTCTCAAGCCGCGGAAGAATACGAATACCAAGCCTCCTCTGTTCCACGCGTGAGAGCTACACCTGACAGAGATCTCCAAGAGAACAGCCCAGTCCTACGCCGCCACAGACCGACACCTCACGGCGCTACGGAGAGCAGACCTGGTGGAGGAGAAGGACTACGGAAGAGTCCGAATCTTCAGGCTAAGGCTGGAAAACCCCCGGGCGAAAATGCTCCAGGACCTGATCCTCCAGTGGAACAAGAGCCAAGCCAGAGACGGCGGGGCTCAAGCTTAAACCAGCAAAACAACAGGGAAAGACTCGGGCACGTATATGGAAAAGTGTACAGAGTGCGGAAGAGAGACAATAGAGAACAAGAAATGTGAGTACTGCGGAAAGACCTTCTGCGACACACACATGCCCCTGCACATGTCATGGGAACGCCGGCATGAAGGTCTAGCCGAAGATAGTTCCAAACTCTGGAAGCGGAGAAGAAGAGGATAGTTTCCGAATTATCCCGTTAGACATCGATGCTTTTCTCTATCCTGACATTTTCAAGTGCGGAGAAGTATTAAGCAACCTCCAATAATCCCGCCCGTCCGGTGAAAAGAACGGATGCCGGCAAAGAAAAAGAAGAGCAAGAAAAAGAAAGGCTCGATGTAGAGACCGCGTGTCTCGCCGGCCGAGCGAGAAACCCGACGGGAAAATCCCGTCCCGAGTTTTTTCACCTGATTTTTCGAAACGAAACCGTCCCGCAACCGTCGCGGGCGTGGTTGTGGAACATTTTAATAGAAACCGCGTACTCTTTCTCTAGGCTAAGTCAGTACTAGAAAATGAAATCCAGCAGAAATTCCCACAACAACTCGAAAGTTTCTCCCTTGAACTTGTCCGCGAACATGCATTTCGCGCCCCGCGGAGACGCTTTCAAGTATCCAGTGCAGCATTTTGACGTTGCCAAAGTTCGCACGGTAAGTGATGCGTTGGATGCTTTCGGTTCAACCTCCTTCCAGAGCCGTCTTCTAGGGCGGTGTTATCGCATTTGGCTCCGAATGCTCACTGATCCAGCCCGTCCTACGATATTCTTCGGGCTGTCAGGAGCCATGATTGCCGGTGGAATGCGGCGTATTATCCGAGATCTGATCGCTTTTCATGCTATCGACGTGCTGGTCTCGACCGGTGCCAACCTTAGCCACGACCTTTACGAGTCCCTTGGCGGCCGCCACTACATGGCGCACCATCATATTGACGATCCGACTTTGAGGGATATGTTCATTGACCGGGTCTTTGACACGTATGCCGACGACGTCAAGTTCACAGAAACGGATGAGTTCGTGGAGAGGTTCGCGGATGGTCTTGAGCCTAGGTCCTATTCCAGCAGGGAGTTATTCCAGGTCATGGGTGAACAGGTCAAGGACGAGTACGGCATACTAGCCACCGCTTCTAGGGAGAGGGTTCCGATGTTCTGTCCGGCTCTTGCGGATAGTTCGATCGGAATGGCCCTCACAGTCTACCGAAACGAGCGTATGAAGAAGGGTCTTCCAGCCATGATCTATGACCCCATGCTGGATAATCTGGAGATCATGAGCCTCAAAAGGCGCTGGGCAAAGTCGGCCGTCATATTCATCGGCGGAGGAACCCCGAAGAACTACATCCAACAAGTCATCCCCATGGCCGAGATTGCTGGAACGCCCGTTCCTCCCCACAGCTATGCCATCCAAGTTACGACGGACGATGCAAAGTTTGGCGGCCTTTCCGGTTGCGAGCTTCCTGAGAGCCAATCTTGGGGCAAGCTAGATCCCCGTGCGGAAAACTGCACGGTCCATCTGGACGCCACCATCGGCCTCCCATTGCTCTTCACAGGAGTCATGGAACATTACGATGAGTGGAAGAATCGGGGACGAATGAACATCGAATGGGGAGAGGCTCTGCAGACACCGGTCGCCCGTCGGACACGAAAACCTTCCCCTTAGCGTTCCCGTTTACCCTGGATGAACTCCTCCACCCACTGTACAGCCTGACCGTCCGGAATCTTGACCGGTGGATACTTGAAACTGAATGAAGAAATGCTTGTCAAGGCCCCGCCTATTCCTCTGTCCAACGCCATCTTCACTGCTCGAATCACATCGACCACGACCCCGGCACTGTTCGGAGAATCTTCAACTGCGAGTTTCAGGTCTATCTGGAGAGGCACGTTTCCCCACTTTCGACCCTTGAGGTAGATGTAGCAGATTTTCTTGTTCCTTAGATGCGGAACATAGTCTGAGGGTCCTATGCGGGTCGGCACCTCGTAGGGAATCAGGCTAGCAACCGCCGTGGTCTTGCTGATCCGCTTGGAATGTAGTCTCTCCTCAACTGTCATGTTGAGAAAGTCCGTGTCTCCGCCAAGGTTGAGCTGGTAGCTCTCGTCGACTCTGACGCCGCGCTTGAGGAAAAGGTCCACGAGCGCCCGGTGGACAATTGTGGCTCCGACCTGGCTCTTAATGTCGTCCCCTGCGATGGGGAGTTTCTTCTCCTCGAATTTGCGAGACCAATCGGCGTCTGACGCAATGAACTCAGGTATGCAATTCACAAAGCCACATCCGGCGTCCAGAGCCTGCTGCGCATAATGCCTGGCGCCTTTCACACTTCCAACAGGAAGGTAGTTTACGAGAACATCCGCCTTCGCGTCCCTCAGTTCATTGGCAACATCAACCGGTTTTGTTCTTGATCGGCTGTAGACCTGGAAGGCATCCCGCATGTGAGGGGCAACCCCGTCTAGTATGGGGCCAGGCTTGACCGTTACGTCCAAGTCTGGTACGGCGCTTATGTTGACCGCGCAGTTCGGTTCTGAAAAGATGGCTTTGCTGAGGTCCCGACCAATCTTCTTCTTGTTCACGTCAAAGGCTGCTACGAATGTGACGTCGTCGACGCTGTAGGACCCGAACTTGGTGTGCATCAGCCCGGTTGTGAAATCGTTCTCTTTCGGGGGGTTCTTGTGGTAGTACTGCACTCCCTGAACCAGGGCACTGGCGCAGTTTCCGACACCGGCTATTGCGACCCGTATTCGGCCCAATTTGTCCCACTTAGATGATTGCGAGCATGTGGTGTTGAGCTCATTATAAGCCTAGGAACTGGGACCCCAGCATTGCCTCGATGTCTCGGCATATGGAGCAGTTGTGGCCCAGAGAAGTCCTAGATTGTTTCCTCGTATTGAGTTAGCATTGCCTGTTGTTCGACCTCTGATGGTTTTAGGGTCTTTGCCTTCTCCCATTCTTCAGCCTTTATCAGTCCGCCAGCTTGTTCCTTGATCTTCTTCGCCAGAGAGGGCCCAATCGTCGGTATGGTCATCAAATCCGTGAGGCTTCGCTCCTTCACATCCTCAACGGTCTTCAACCCTGCCTTGTACAGCATTCGAGCTCGGACCCTGCCGACGCCTTCAAGGCCGACGAGCTTGACCAGCTCGTGCTTCACGCCCTTTGCCACTCTAACCTTCAAGACTTCGAGCGGTCCGAGCAGGTCTTTGTGTCCGAATAGCCTTCCAAGTTCTTGAGCGGCGAAGACAAGCCATTCAGATCCTTGTACAAGCCGGAGGAGGTCTCCCGGTTCGACCTTTCGAGCTTCGAGAATCTCGTCTTCTGTTGCTTCAGTGATCCAGTCTAGGAGGACCTGTGTCGCTTTGAGCTCGGAGAGGAAGTCGTCGTAGGCTATGGGGTCCTCGAATTGCTCAGGGGTCTCGAAGGTGAACTCGTCGCTGTGTTTCTCTGCTAGAATGCTCAGTTTCTCAGCTTCGCTGCCCCTTGGACGCGGACGGGGAGCCAGGTCCGGAGTCTTAGCTATGAGGTGTAGGAGGCTGAATTCTGTCAGGTTCTTGGCCCTGTTGTAGAGCCCGTCGCGGAGTATGACCGCGGATTCCGGGTCAACGTATAGCTCTGAAACGCGTTTGCCAAATTTCGTTGGAGAAAGGTCCCTGCCTTCGACAGAGACCATTTCCTCCTTGACAAGGAAGCGTAGTATTTCACCGATTTTTCCCTTGATCAGCCGCGGCCCGTACTGGTGGGCGTAGAAGGTTCGTCCGAAGAAATCGTGGAGACCTTCCTCCGTGTGAGCGTAGCCTGCCGCGACAGTGGAGAGCACGTGAGGTCGCAGAACCTTTTCAACAGCGA
>DATBWE010000073.1:0-3631 GCA_036514975.1 Bathyarchaeia archaeon | reverse complement strand
TCCACTATGTCGTCGAACGCGTCTATTCGCCGGCCGTTGGGAAAACCTGCAGGGTCTCCGCCGATGAGCCCAAGCCTGTTGGGGCTGTTTGAGGGAGGAATGGCGATGTTGAGACGTATCATGTCCGCCTGTGTTTGTCCGGTGAAGTTCTGGAACCCGGGTATAAGTCCCGAGGGTATTCCGGTGAGAAGAGCAGCCACGATGTCGTTCCTCGGCCGGTCAGGTGGCAGGGGAACATTAGGTAGAGCGGCAGGGTAGAGGAGCCTTAGTAGGCGTGCCGGCTCGGGGTTCACATAGTACTGGGCGAACTGCTTGTCGTCTGAGGGGTGAGATGCGTTCCACGAATCCTTCTTGCCAAGGGGTATGAATAGTTCGTTGATGAGAGGATTGCCCAGACGGGAAACTTGTATGAAGGGTCCCGCTGAAACCCCTGGAGTGCCTGTCGAGGTCCGGCTTGGAAGAATTCGCGCCTTTTGACGGCTCGCCGAGGCCCAGACTCCAATCACTGACCTCGCATCCATGGGGTCGGCCGGGTTTGAAGCGTCACGTGTAAGCTGGGTCTTTGGAACCTGAATTGCCACCGTGTGAACATTGTAGCCCTTTGTCGCATCAACTCCGGCCGCAGCCGGCGTTGGGATAAGATGGAACTCCTGTAACGGTCTGGATGTTCCCAGGTCGAAGATTGCTCCAAGGTCGACGAAGAAGCTTTCATCCCTCTGGCCTGCAAACACCTTTAGGCCACCGTCGAGGGAATGTATGGCCGCGTTCGCCAGTGTTTCATAGCTCGGCGTAGACCTCGGCCCGATGCGAGCCGGTGGGCATGCTAGTCCTCGCGCTAGAACAGTCGCCTCGCCTGATCTCCGCAGGCCCATGACCCGAGTGACAGAGTAGGACTGGCGCATGTTCCAGTCTGGGTCGTCGAGAGAGTCGATGGGTCCCGTGTTATAGAGAAACGTGTCAGGGTTCCGAATCTCTGTCGAAAAGCGAAACTGATACGTGATGTCCTCGACAGAGTCGCCATTGTTGTCGATTAGTATCTCATAGAGAACATCATCGCCAAACTGGTGGAAGTTCGGCCCGCCCGCAGGCTCCTCGAGTGGGATATAGTTTGTAATCAGAGTGACGCTGTCCGGCCTGTCGGGGCTGACAAAGGCGTAAACATCCGTATTGTCTGCAACTGGGTCCTGTGAGATCTTCGGCGCTTCTCGGTGGGAGGTCATCTCATGTTTCTCCTAGTTGACCTTGTTCGCGATGGCCGCTGCTAGGCCTGAGTCTTTGACGCGAACTTCGGTCTGGCCTGACATCACCGTGACTACCTCTCCCTCTACTGTGGCTACAATGGGACCCGAGACTTTTCCAACAGGGGCGTTAGCAGTCTTCTCCGCCTCTTCCCTAGATAGTAGTGGGGTTTTTGCAAGAACCGTACCTGCGCCTAAGGCAGCGGCGACTCCGGCACTATATTTCAGAAAGTCTCTTCGTGAAACCCGCTCTCCCGGTTCGTTCTTATTGGAAGTTCTTTCATCTGTCAAAGTCTCAACCTCTTTACTTGAATTTGGTCGAAATCCGACAGCACGGCTTTTAGCGCTTTTTCCAAATCTAGCCAGAATTCA
The DNA here is from genome assembly GCA_036514975.1 of Bathyarchaeia archaeon. Classification (GTDB taxonomy): domain Archaea; phylum Thermoproteota; class Bathyarchaeia; order 40CM-2-53-6; family 40CM-2-53-6; genus BA-19. Next base: position 2,021 of record DATBWE010000073.1, on the reverse strand, counting down.
GCCCGATTTCTACACTGGAATACCCTAAGGAGTCCATGTCTATCTTGGGGCGGCTGGAAAGGGTGGTCTTGTTAGAGTCCTATTTCCATGTAACCCGTAGAAGGTTTGCTATGGCAAGTGCTTCCCCAAGGTTTACGAGGAGCATGTAGAAGGAGGCTTGTTCTACAAACTGAGCGGCAGCGCTGACATTCTGGAAGAGGAAAAGCCAGAAAACCAGTATTGCGAGGTTCAGTATAACGAAGAAGGTTCCGAAAAGTAGCAGGCCGAGGGTGAACGACGACCTAATCTTTCGGTAGGTTCCTATGTAAACGCCGAGGAGCGCCAGCGTCATTGCAATGTTCGCGAAGGCTACTACCGCGCTGGCCCATAGCGCTAAGGTCATCCTATTTCACACGACCTCTTTCGATTGACTCTTTATTTCTGTTCTTCCAATTTTGCTCCAAATCTCATCGAGGATTGGAAGCGCGTCTTCCATTTTCGGGGTGAGAAGGTACACGGCACCGTATGCGCCCTTCTCAGATGCCGCTATCAAATCGTTCTCCTCCAAAACTCGAAGATGATGCTGTACTGTCTTGTAGTCGACGCGTAATATTTTGGCTAGCTGGTTTGCATTGCACGGGCGGTTCTGCAATTCCTTCAGAATTTCTGCTCGTCTCACTCCGCCTCTGGTCCCCCCGAGGATGTACCAGAGGAGTCGCTTCAGATACTTCTCGCCAAGAACGACGCGTGGTTGGTCCTTCAAGCCAAACGCTAGGGCGTTCCTTCTTTTCCATGCACTCCAAGGTATCAGTTCGGAAATGACCTGCAGAATCTAGGTTCCCATCCTCGAAGTGTCTGCAGCAACAATTGTACGCGTATTAACTCTTCACCCCAAAACGCCCCCGTGAATCCTCCGGACAGTCTCCGCAGTTTCACTGGACCCTATGGTCTGGACGCTGTGCTTGGCGAATGTTTTCAAGCAAGGTATCCAACACAGTCTTATCGTAGGCCGAGAAGAGCGCGTTCTATCCATTTTTCCTCAAGGGCAGACGAGTCGTCCGACGAGATTTAGTCTCGGGCTCTTCCAGCGTTATCCCGGCGTAGGCTCCCATGGATTCGAATCCCACCACGCATCACGATGACTCCTTCCAGATGCTAGAATGTGCCACAGTGCAAGGAGCAACATGAAATGGTAGACCCGTTCAGCTGAAAGCATCAATATCGGTGGGACCTGAACATTTTTCAATAGTATTCACCGAGCTTGGTTTCGAGATTTGAAATCGACAGGTCGAGCTGAACTGGAGACAACCGTGAAAGGCTTCAGGAACTTGCTTCCATACCTCAAAGACTGGGAGGCCTGGCAAAGAGAGGTCAGAAGGCTCGAACGGAATATCGTCAAGCTCAGAAAGCACAGATTCCACAGGCTGGCCAAAACCCTCGAAGACAGCCTACCCATTCTAACACTATCACTGACAGAGGAGAAGAAGGAACACGCATTCACAGTGAACCAGTTAGTGGCGAGGCTTGACCGAGAGACGACCCGTCTAAACAAGAGGAAGTTACGCTAGGGGCATCACTGGGAGCCTTATGTCTCTCGTTGGACGTACTGTAGCGAGCTAGAGTGATCTGCCGAGAATCATGATTGGGCCGGTGTTGGAGTCCCGTATCGGTATTTGGTCTGGGGCTTTTCTCTCCTGCCCGGAGCCACAAACAAGCCCCACACAATCACTGCGAAAAGAGCCACTGAGCCCCCTATGATCAGAGCCGTCTGCGATGTGTACAGGGCTGGGGCTCGGCTGGCCTCCGGAGCTGTTACCGTGAGCAAGAACACATTCGAATGGATCAAGAGACCCTGGACGATATCCACTCTAAGAGCGTAGGACCCCGGCGGCACCGTGCTGGCCACGGTCAAGCTCAGAGCTGAGGTCCCTGATCCCTCCAGGCTTGAAGGGGCTAATATCGCGGTGATTCCATTGGGTGCCTCGACCGTTAGCTCGACGGTTTCTGTGCCTCCGTTCCGGAAAGAGACGGTCAGCGTCGCC
>DATBWE010000072.1:0-2687 GCA_036514975.1 Bathyarchaeia archaeon | reverse complement strand
CCAGCCATGCTATTCCTCCCTCAACGAAAAACTCTGGAAGCGTTTGTACCAGAGCGACAACAGCCAGGGCGAGTCCCTGGCTTACTGAGAACTGTGACGCTTCTCCAGCCCAGGCGATAAGCATGGCCGCCGCCACGACCGCCGCGAAAGTCACCAGCGCAACAATTCCCAGCGCCGTGGGAGATATGGTCTTCACGTCGTAGTTGAGAACTACAACCATGGAGGCTATGGCTAGTCCGAAGATCGCTGAGGTTTGTGCGAGGACGATGCGACGCAATGCACGATGCTCTCTTATTCTCCGGACCCGTGAAAGAGGGACTATTTTGTTCTTTTGAATCGAATAACTGCCCTACCAGACCGAGCCCTGCTCAGTCACTTAGCCAGAAGGAGGACTCGGGGGTGGTTTACCTTCGACCGGAGGGGTCTTGTTCGTCTTTTTCGGTCTCGCTGCGTGCCAGGCGGCTCTCAGCAGCCCTCGGAATAGTCCTCTCTGTTTCCTCTCGTCTAGGACCCTCTCCCAGTCTATTCTCAACATCAGTACGCTGATGAGGATGAAGACCCCTATTGATGCGGCTACGGTGATTGGGCTGCCTCCGAGGAACAGGTCAACGAGGCCAGTAGCACTGCGGAAGAGGTAAGCGATGGCGAGGGCGAAGACGAACTTTCCTGAGAGCAGGGAGATGAACGTCTTCACAGGGCTGTACCTCATTACTCCCAGCGGGATGAAGATGATATCGTCCGGGAACGGTGAGGCTGCGAATAGGAAAGCTGCGAGAAACGCACTCCCACCGAGCAGTTTTCAAAGAGACTCGAACCTCGCCCGTTTGCCCTTCAGCATCTGGCTTGTGCCGTAGCCGACAGCGTATATTGTGAACTTGCCAATAGCTGCGCCTAGCGCTGCGAGCGTTGCGATAGGTACCAGTCCGAGTCCCGGGTTCTGGGAGGCGACGATGCCGACGATGAACAGATACGGAACGGGGAAGAAGGGAATCATGTTCCCGAGAATGCTGGCAAGGAACACGCCCAGCAGCGGATTGGTCCCGGCCAGTTGCTCTAGGAACGCGAAGAAGTCGGTTATCGGGTCGGCTAACCTAGTTCAGCTCCCTCTATTCCGTGTCCGTGCGCCAGGTTCAGGTTGAAAAGGGCTTTGGAACCTGCTGACTAAGAATCTCCTGGCAGGACAGTTTCTCCGGGGCGCCTTTCTAGGCTAGGCGGTTCAGGGTCTTTTCGACTTCATGCTCCGCGTTGTCAGCTTTGATGAATATTGGAACGTTCTCCATGCCTGTTGCTATGAAACTGGATAGCAGCCATTCTCCAGGGGCGAATTCCAGTGTCTTTTCCAGAATCTGTTTGTCGATCGTGAAAGTGTCGCTTACAACTGTCCGATCATAAGGCCGGGGCAGGGTCCCGACAAAGTAGGTGTGGAGCTGCTGAAGCGCGTTAGTGTTCAAATAGGCTATGCGCTGTGTTGCCAGGCATCCGCCCAGTCCGTACTTTCGGCCCTGCCGGAGCAGGGTCTCTACCTGTTTGGAGCAGTCTTTGTCGATTCCCGAGGACCCGCCGACATCTGGGACGAACTCCTGAGCTTCGTCAAACACGAAGAGAACGTAGGGTTTGACTTTGAAGGATCGTTTTCTCCGCTGGAGGAACTCGCGGGCCAGATGGACAACAAGCTCCTTTATCACGTACGGGTCCGAAATGGATATGCACGTCAATCGAGATTCTTTCTCGACTAGCTCGCGAATGCCTTCGATATCGACCCCTCCGGACTTTTTCTCCTTCTCGGCCCGCTTCAGGTTGTCGATTAGCGCTAGACGGCTGTTGGCCCAGGAGTAGACACCGCTGCGGTCAGATATCTTGAATTCCTCAATGGTTTCCCGACCCTTCTGGTCGAGAAGTGTAAGGAAGTCTTCGTCAACGAAGCGCGCGTCTGTCAGCTCGCGTTCTGCCTTGTAGTCGACAACGAACTGTCGAATCTTGTCCAGCGCGTTGACATAGTGCGGTTTTTCCAGGTTGTCCGCTCTCATCCTGCCGAGTTCTTCGAGAATGTCTCCGTAGTTCGGTATCTTGGACTCGGGTTTCAGGAAGTGCGTTATCTTCTTCTGGGAGAAGATTCTCGCGAATACTTTTCTGACTCGTTCGTCGTCTTCGTACTCACGGGGTTTGACGACGCTGACGTAGAGCTGGTCTGCTGTCGTGACCGGATTTTCCAAGACAATTCTAGAAGGCAGACTTTCATCTGCGAAGAGGTCCATGAGGAGGAAGGGATACTCGCTCGAAATGTCGAAAACCACGACTTTGACCTCTGGCTGATGGATCAGTATTCTTCTGAGTAAGTTGGAGAGAAGGTTCGACTTTCCTGCGCCAGTGAAGGCGAAAATTCCGAAATGGTATCGTACCATTGATTCGAAATCCACGTAGATCGGAATTTTTTCTTCCATGGACTCGAACATTTGGATGGTTCCAATCCGCGGGTCTTTGTGCGCGTCGCTTGTCGTGGCCTTTGCGTCATAGCCTAGTTTCGCGAGTATGCGCTGGTTGTACATGTGGCCTATCATGTCGCGGTTGAGAATCTGGGCCTCTGCCGCTATGACGGGGTAGGAGAATCCTTTCTCGTATTTCGGCTCCGTGTCCCCGTCCGTTATCAGGTCATAGTTGATGGGTATGGCGCTGATCTGGACCATCAT
>DATBWE010000071.1:0-3024 GCA_036514975.1 Bathyarchaeia archaeon | reverse complement strand
CTGAAAGAACTGGCGCGGGTCGTGGAAGAACTGACTTGGCTTCAGGACCCACGACTCCGTCTCCTCGAGGTGTATTCTACCCGAGAGGTGCGCGTCGGCCAAAGGCTTCGTCAAACTCTGCAGTAGAACATATTCTCCCGTCACCGCTGAGCCAGCAGACTTCTGAACCCAGCCTGAGTCCAGGTGTTTCTGGCCCGCATTCCGCAGCAGCATCGTTACATCGTTGACAGGAAGTCCAAGCCTCGTCAGCTTGTGACGGTACTCCTCCAGTTTCCGTTCTACAAGTATCGTGTTGACGAGCTCCCTGACTAGGGGAGCGGTGAGGTATGTTGTTCCGAACCGCAGCAGTCGCTCCTCTGCCTCCGCCGCAATCTCTCCCGCGATGGACTGGGGCATTCCGGCTTCGGTGACGAGGGACCTTGCAATCTTGGAACGGTCAAACTCCTCGATTGTCATTTTCGAGGTTCGGACGAACAGCTTTCCGCGTTTGACCGCGGCGTATTCTTCAAGGTCCCGGGAGAAGTCGACCAGTATCTTGCCTAGTTCTGTTATGGTGTACTTTTTCGTGCCTTTTTCGATCGCGACAAGCCCGCCTTTTCGAAGGGTCTTGAGGTGGTAGACGAACTTGCCAGCGTCTCGTACAGGGTCCAGCTTTGCCTCGTACATGATTTCGGTATAGGGCAGTGGACCCTTGGAGGTGAGAAGCTTCAGAATATGCAGTCTGACAGGGGCGGAGGCCGCGTCCAGGACCTCTGAGCTGAAGCGTTCGTAGGATTTCTGCACGGAAAAGGCCCAGGTTTCGGAGCGGGAGTCTTGTTTAAAAAACTAGAGTGCCAACATGCTGCAGCTCGCGGCCGTAAAAAGCACGACAGTTCTACGGGGCTGACCTATTTCCCCTCTTTTATTCCTTGCCAGCCACTGGTGCTGGCCAGGGGATAAACATAAAACGGATTTTCGGCTATCCTAAGCATTCTGGGGATAACATGGGAAAATTAATGGTCTCCCTATCCGACGAGGCGGAAGAGCTAGTGAGGGACGAGGTGGAGAAACGCTTCTTCGGCCGGACGGGCGGAGTAAGCATTTTCTTCGAGGGCCTGGTCCGGAAGTACTTCAACGGGCACAAGACCGAGAAGAAGCCAAAGTAGCCCCGGTTTTTACTACTAGGCTCGTACCGTTCCGCGAGCCCACGCTAGAATCTGCTGAATGATTTATCTCTCCATGGGTCCGGGCGCTCCCCCTGCCGGGGCGGTGGTCCAGGCCACATGAGGTGGGGACAACTTGGTAAGATACCGGCCTCGGGCGCCGGCGATCGTGGGTTCAAATCCCACCCGCCCCACCATTTGAAGAACGAACTAGGTTTTCCCTAAGCCTCTAGGGATTTCGGTACACCTTCTCGTCTCGTCTGGTTCGGATGTCAGACAATGATCAGATCGAAAGAATGTTTGCTATGATGCGTGAAAGCAGGATGGCTGTGAGCGAGAGTAGAATAGTCACCAGCTTGGTCAAGGAACTCATGTCGAACGGCCAGGACCTTATGGTCTGAATGTCCCTCTGAATCTTGTCTATAGTCAGGAGTTCTCCCTGGAGTCCAACGTCAAGTGGCCTATCGCCCTCATCGGACTCTATCTTCTGCACAATTCGAGAATACCGGTTGTTGATCCACGCTAGTTTCTCTCTCTTCGTCCTAACAAGCTTCTCGTGGAGACTGAGGAGGGGCAGAAGAAACAGTAAGAGCCCGAGAAAGACCAGTCCCATGTCACGAATTAGCACATAGGTTTGAGGGAGGGGCTCCACATTAATCAGAAGCATATCGCTAATCAGCTGTGGCAGTAATAGCAGATAGTAGACCGCGGTTAGGCGGAGGCAAGTTGACGCGAACGGTCTCAGTCCAAGAGACTTGTCAATAGTGAATGGTCGAAGGGTCATTGGAAGGTTTCCAATCCTGTATACTCCCAGCAGAGAGTATCCCAAAGCCCATAATGCAGTTGCAAACACCCAGACCACCACGGCGTATGGGAGAAGTAGGAGGGTGAGGCCTGTGACTAACGCGGCTGTCGATGAGGCTACTAGCTCTAGTTCGGGGAGAAGGAAGTAGGGCAGGACAAAGATGGACCATATTCCCACCGCCAGAACCAGAACAGGCTTAAGGCTGGAGAGCAACATGATCTTGTCCCCGGCAGCATTTGGCTCTTCGACCATCGACAGCGCCTGTGTTTCTAGCGATTCCATTTTCTTTCTCACGTAGACGGGAATCGGCAACGCAACGAGCATTAGAGCAACGAGGAAGAGTATGACAAGATCATACAGGGATGACAAGGGGGATTCGGTTGCGATCAAGCCTACGATAGCCAGCCCATACCAAGCGGTCGTGAAGACCAAGATTCCAGCCCATAATGGAGCTCTCAGCCTTTCTGAGAATGATTCAATCCATACCGTGTGTTTGTGAAGCACGAACCTGCTCAGCGTACCGGCCCTCGATTAATCTCTTTCTCGAAACCGTGATTCCTTACAGTCGGAGGCTTGAGGTCATGTGAATATCTCTATTTCCGAGCAAGGTTTCATCCCACATAGATGAAACTTCCCAGTCCGGTCATTTTCTGCTGACGATGGCTAGGAAGAACAGTACGAGGATCGAGAGGGTTATTCCGGGAAAAATGACTACACTATCCCGGTTCCTGGCGAGCCTCAGGGGTTCCCCGTCGCCAGATATCACAATCCTTTAATTCGTCATCCCACCTGTGGGATAGTGGGAAGAAGTTTGGCCAGGGTTGCGACCGTAGAGGTTGACGATAAGGGTCGGGTCCACATACCTGCTGACGTTAGGCGGGAGCTGAAGGCTAGTAGGTTCAAGCTTTCCCTTTGGAAGGGAAGGATCCTGATGGAGCCTGTGAAGCTTCCTGAAACCGTGAGGGGCAAGTACAAGGGCTTGGTGAAGGTCAGCCTCGAATCCTTGGAAGAGGCCCAGGAGCGCCTAGTTACTGGGGGGAAGCGGTAGGACCCTTCCCTCACCCCTTCTGATCGAGG
>DATBWE010000070.1:0-5496 GCA_036514975.1 Bathyarchaeia archaeon | reverse complement strand
GCCTTCATCAATATTGAGAATGTTGTCGCCTCCGCCACTCTAAAACAGCAGATTGACCTGAACGCTATCGTCCGAGTTTTTCCCGGGGTCGAATACCGCCCCGAACAGTTCCCTGGGCTGGTCTATCGTCTCAAGAAGCCTAAGACAGCCACGCTGATCTTTAGCTCCGGTAAGATGGTGTGCACTGGCGCAAAATCTGAACGCCAGGCCCGGAAGGCGGTGTTGAAGGTGGTTGATGAGCTGAAGAGGGATGGGATCGTGATCCTTGGTAGGCCGGAGATTGTGGTCCAGAACATTGTTGCTTCCGCGGGCCTCGGCGGCTACATTGACCTGGAGAAGGCGGTTTATGGTCTGAAGAAGACCATGTACGAGCCGGAGCAGTTTCCAGGGCTCATCTACCGCATGGACGAGCCTAAGGTCGTGATTCTCCTTTTTGCCAGTGGCAAGCTAGTCTGTACCGGAGCTAAGAAGGAGATACAGGTCTATATCGCGGTAACCAAGCTTCAGGAGATTCTTGAGTCGAAGACCTTAATCTTCTACGAGGGGCCTGAGAAGCCGCGCCTGCCTCCTCTGCCGACCAAGGCTAAAGACTGACCATGGATTCTCGTTGAGCAGCAGATGCCGGTATACAACTTAGGTGCCAAAAAGCCCAGGATACACCCCACCGCATTAGTTGCACCTAACGCGACGATTATCGGTGACGTGGTCGTCGGGCCGCGTACTAGCATCTGGCCTGGAGCTGTTCTGCGAGGCGACTATGGCAGAATCCGAATCGGGGAGAATTGCAGCTTACAGGACAATGTGGTCGTTCACTGCGCTGCTGATAATGCCGGAATTGTGGGTAACGGGGTCACTGTCGCCCACAACGCTATCATACACGCTTGCAGGATTGGTGATGAGTGTCTCATAGGAGCCGGCGCAATAATCTTCGACGGCGCAAGAGTCGGCAAACATTCCATAATCGGCGTCGGAACAGTTGTGTTGGAAGGCCGGACCATTCCGGCCAGGTCGGTGGCAGTCGGCGTCCCGGCCAAAGTGACAAGGCGAACGACAGACCATGATATCCGAATGATCAGGGACTCTTACAAGGCCTATGTTAAGATGGCTCGGAGATACGTGGAGACGAGAGCGTTCAAGAAGCCACTAGTCTGAGGAGTTCGTTGATGCTAAACTCCCCGTACGGGTTATATCCAACTGACGCGTAGCTTGGTGCGACGGCGATGATTGGTCAAAGTTACTCGGACAAACAATGACCGAGAAGGCATTTACCTGAGCCGTCGCTGCCATGTCAACCAAGTGTGGTCTGTGTCAGGTCGCGGATGATGTTCCTCAGCGTCTTCCACGACCTCCGAACTATTGGCGGAAAGTCCTTGTTTGCCCTGTAATATTCTCCGAGAAACGTGATGGTCTGGGGATCATGGGCATATCCAGACCCGAAATCTCCGTACTCCTTTCTTATCTCGTGGACTCGAAGGTCGCGCCTGACCTTGGCCAGGATACTTGCGGCTGAGACAACCGGATAGGTGTCGTCCGCGTGGTGCTCCGAGACCACTCTCGGCCGATAGTTGAGTTCGTCAAGAATATTGTTTCGGAACCGCTCGGTATCAGTGTCTGACGCGTCAACGTAGACGATATCAGGCCTCATAGCCTGAACCACTTCCGCCATCTTCTTCGCCTCCAGCAGGTTAAGCCGTTGATACTTTGGGGCTCGGTTGACAACCATGTCTAGGCTCGGAGCGTCCAGTTCCACAATGTAGTGGTCGTCCACGACCTTGGGTATCTCTTCTGCCAACCTACCCCGAATTTCAGGTGTGAGTTTTTTTGAGTCCTTCACTCCGAGAGACTTTAGCTGGTCAAGTTTGGATTCCTCGATGAGGACACCGGCGATCACAAGCGGCCCAATTACGGGTCCTCGCCCTGCATCATCCACCCCACCGACCCGCAAGACGTATTCGCTCCCTTACGAGCGGCTGAGCCAGTCTTCGATTCTGGAAGCTATCAGGTTCAGCGATGCTTCTCTGTTCTCTCTAGTAAGAGTAATGTTCATCGTGTCAGCCCTCGTTGATGCTGCTTCCAACTCTTTGTAGTTTGTCCCAAATCTCACAGTTGCAACCATAATCTTTCCACTGTCGAGCAGTGCTGAAACTGCGTAGCGAAATTTCTGGCTAGTCATTTCCATCGGCCCAATCTCATCAACCAAGACGATGTCTGGGCCGTCCTCTGCTGCTGCCTCGAGTGCATCCACACCAATCGTCTCAAGGTCCGCTGTGACTACTGAGTATCCGCCTATTCTTGGCCCGCCTCCTTCGTTCTTCTTGGCCAGCCAGCCTTCCTTGCCGGATGAGATGTCTCTCAGTCTGAAACCAACCCTCTCACTGCTCTTGCGTACCTCTCGAGTAACCATTCCTCCAAGCTTCCACCCTCTCCCACGACAGTAGCTTTCAAGCTTGAGCATCAGAGTCGTTTTTCCAACTCCAGGTGGTCCCGTGACGAGTATTACTCTATGCTCAGCCTTGTGGGACGTCTCTATGCCACCCTGGCTTGAACCCCAGTCCTAGAAAGTATACCTCGGAGCTCTCGGGCCGGCTCGCCTTGGGTTTGAGGAGCCTGCTCTGTCTGAACAGAAGAGACGCTTCCTCCTGGAAGGGTCTGAGTTCTGGCCCTTGGAACAGCTTGATGAGAACGTTTCCATTCTGCTTGAGAATTTCCTTGGCCGTTTGAAACGCCACTCGTGCCAGGTCTACTTGTCTGGCGTGGTCCACGTCCCAGGACCCGATTATTGAAGGCGCCAGGTCAGAGATTACTACGTCTACTGGGTCCTTGCTCTCCGCAAGGATCTTCTCGACAATGTCTGCAGAGTAGATGTCCAGCTTCAGGAGTTTGACGTTGGGGTAGGGGAGAGGCGCAGTGTCTTTGATGTCCACGCCTATTACCAGGCCCTCAGGGCCCACAACCTCTCTGGCAACCTGTAGCCAGCCCCCGGGGTGAGATCCCAGGTCCACCACTTTGTCCCCAGGCCGTATGAGTGAGTACGGCCTGGTTGCCTGAAGGAGCTTGTACGAGGCTCGGCTCCTGTAACCCTTGAGCTTTGCCAGCCTGTAGTACTGGTCTTTCCTTCTTCGCTGAAGCCAGGCACTTGACATGGACGGTTTGAACAGCTAGGGTCTAGTTTATCCGGGCGCCGTTTTCGATTTCCCTGTCCGCAGTAAGTAGGGCCAGTTTCTCGCCTTCGGACGCGGCCAGCAGCATTCCTTGTGAGGTTTGCCCGGCGAACTTCGCCTCCTTCAAGTTGGTGAGGAATGCGATCCTCTTGTGGAGGAGCTCTTTTTCCGAATAGTATCCGACCAGGCTCGTGATTGTCTGTCTTGTGCCGCGTTCGCCCAGGTCGACTATGACCTTGTACAGTTTCTCGGTTCTGGGAACTCGGGAGACTTCAACGATTGTGCCTATTCTGATCTCGAGTCGTTTGAACTCGTCGAGGCCTATTTCCTCAGCAGCGTCCTCCATGATGGGCGTCCCCGGCTAGCTATCTATTTTAGAGTTCGGAAGACGCCGCTTTTTGTTTTGGCCCAATGACTACCGTTGAGAGTTTCGTGGGCTCGATGTACTTCTGCGCCATTTCTCGCAAGTGGGGTTCTTTGATTTTGCTGTAGAGGGTTCGTCTCTTGGCAAAGTAGTCAAGCCCTAAGCGGAAGTAGGCCAGGTTATGGCCTACTCGGGCGATGCCCTCTGTGGACTCGAGTTCCATTAATGCTGATCCGACCTGGTTCTGCTTTGCCGACTCCAACTCGTCGGGCTGAACTGGCTGCTGGCAAACCTTGCCGATTTCGTCTCGCATCAGCGCCATTGCCTTTGCCACGTTCCGCGGGTTGACACCTGCCAAAGCCGTCCAGTTTCCACCTATGGAAGCTGAGTTCAGGAAGGACGTGCACGAGTAGGCGAGCCCTTCCCTGTCCCGGACCCGCTCTCCCAGTCTTCCCATAAAACCGAGCTCGCCAAGTATGACATTCAACAAATTGAGCGCTTCATAGTCGGGGTGTGTTCGCCATGTTGCTGGAGCCCCCATGAGCACATCTGCCTGGGTCTTGTGGGCCATCACCACTTCCTTGCTTTCCGGTTTCGTGTGTGGCGGCTGAGGGTCCTTGTTGGCTGGATCGGGATCTTCCTCCCGTTCTCCGAACGTCTTCTCCATCCAGCCTAGGACAGTCGACTTTTCGAGTCTTCCCGCGAACGCAACAACAACGGGCGCTTTGCTAACGGTCTCCTCAAAGTATTCCACTACCTCGTCTCTCTCGATTTTCTTCACGCTGGCCGGGGTGCCGAACCTGTCGCGTCTATAGGGGTGTCCAGTCGGATATACCAGATTGTGGAGTTCCTTCATTCCTCTTCTTGTGGTGTCGTCGTTCCTTAGCCGGATGTCCGTGAGAAGCTCCTCTCTCTCCCTCTCCAAGTCTCGCCGGTTGAACGAGGGCTCGGTGAGGCAGGCTGAAATTATTCCAAGGAGGCGCTGGGTCCAGGTGCTGGTAGTTCGAGCCTGGAGGATTATGTTGTCCTGGGCGTTTCTGAAGCTGAGCGTTGCGCCTACTGATTCTAGCATGTTCGCAATTTTCGGGGATCCGAGTTTTCCCGTCCCCCTAATCAGAAGCCTACTTGTTAGTTCCGCGATCCCGAGTCGGTCCGCAGGTTCGAAGGCTGTTCCCGCTCTGACGCTTCCGTAAATCGCTAGAGTGGGGTTGTCTTCTTTCCGGTATAGGAGGCAGTGGACTCCTTGGTGCGGCTGGTGTTCTTCTATCAGCTTGGGGAGTTCTGTGTCAAGTCCCATGCTGGTTCCTTATCCCGATGCACCTGCACACAGTCCTATTCCTAGCTGTCAGATATTTCTGGGCGGCCTCGGAGACCATTTCGGGCGTGACGCGGGAAAGCCTTTCGACCAGCCTGGCCATCGTTTCGAAGGAGATGACGAGTTCGAATATGCCTATGAGGAAGCCCTGTCTGGCGGCTCCGTCTAGAGCATAGGAGAACTGTGCCCTGATCTGGGCCAGGGCCCTGTCAAGCTCATGTCTCGCAGGGGGCCGTGTCTGGATCTTCCTTATCTCCTCAAACAGGAGTTTCTCGGCCCGGTCTACCCCAACACCCTCCCAGGCCGTCAGGTCTAGGGCGAATACTGACGGGTCCACTGTGGGCCAGAACTCTGAGGAGGCCTGTGTCGCTATCTTCTTCTCGACAAGCGCTCGGTGCAGCCGCGTGCTTCTTCCCGAGGATTGCCCTGGGCCTGAGGCAAACAGCCTAACACCGCTGAGTACTGAGTCCAGCATCATAAGTGGGTAGACGTCTTCGTCGCCGAAGGCCGGGGTTCGATACGCAACTTTGACGTAGTCCGCCTCCGATCGAAGATTGAGGTCCACGCGTCTCTCGCCGTTCTGAGGGGGTTCGGCCACGTCAGGCTCGGGAGGCTTGGCTGACGACTCTAGGGTGCCGAAGTATTCTTGGATCTTT
>DATBWE010000069.1:0-3547 GCA_036514975.1 Bathyarchaeia archaeon | reverse complement strand
ATCTTGAGTATGACCAACCTACCGAACAGCAAGGTTCCGTCTTCAAGCTTGTATTTTGTCCAAGGCTCATCTTTCACGGTGAACTCTACACCATTCGCCTTGGTCAAGTCCACCTGAGGTTGCGTAGCCATGGTTCCCCGCCACATAGAAGTCGCTGTTCGTCTGTATATACTTTGACGAACAGGGAAATGTTAACCCGGTCCGTTGCTCATGTGGAACATATGACCCTGCCCCAGCCGGTAGCCCTACTACCGAAATTCTACCGGACTAAGCGGTTCTGCGTTATCACGTAGGGCTAACTGCCCTAATCCTCGCGCCCACTCTCGTCTACCAGAGGGTAGAAACATCTGGGGAAGCAAACCTATTTATTCGAAATATCTTCCCACGCCGCTCTTAGAGTGTAAGATATGTCGTACTTGGCTAACCAGCCTATTCTGATTCTGAAGGAGGGCTCTTCCCGGAATCGTGGAAAGGATGCCCAGAGAAGCAACATAAGCGCCGCCCGCATCGTTACTGAGGTAGTCAAGACGACTCTTGGCCCCCGGGGAATGGACAAGATGCTCGTAGACAGCCTCGGCGACGTCACCGTCACCAGCGACGGGGCAACTGTTCTTGACGAGCTTGATGTTCAGCATCCTGCCGCCAAGATGCTTGTTGAAATTGCGAAGACACAGGACGATGAGGTCGGAGATGGCACCACGACCGCTGTGGTTTTGGCCGGAGAGCTTTTGAAACGTGCTGAGATGTTGCTGGACCAGGGTCTCCATCCCACTGTCATCAACGCGGGTTTCCGAAAGGCGGAAGAGAGAGCGATGAAGGTCTTGGCTGAAATCGCGAAGCCTGTTGATTTGAAGGATTCCGAGACTCTGCGGAAAATTGCTGTGACCTCGATGCGCGGCAAGAGTCTAGGCGGGGCCTTCGACCATTTTGCGGAGATTGCTGTCGACGCCGTCAACCAGGTAATAGAGAAGCGCGGAGACGCGTTCTTCGCTGACATTGAGAATATTCAGCTTGTCAAGAAGGAGGGAAAGAGTCTCTTGGACACGGAACTTGTGAGAGGGGTCATTGTGGACAAGGAGGTTGTCCACTCTGGCATGCCGAAGAGGATGGAAAAGGCGAAGATTGCACTGATGGATACCGCGCTGGAGATTGAGAAGACTGAGTTTAGCGCTGAGATTAAGATCTCGAACCCTCAGCAGCTGCAATCATTCCTGGACGAGGAGACGAAGCTGATGAAGGACATGGTGGAAAAGGTCAAGGCGTCAGGTGCGAACGTACTATTTTGCCAGAAAGGCATCGACGAGGTCGCTCAGTCCTTCCTAGCGAAGGCCGGGATTCTAGCCGCGCGGAGGATAAAAAAGTCTGACGTTGAGAAATTGTCCAGGGCTACCGGTGCACGTATCGTAACGAACCTTGAAGATTTGCGCAGTAGCGACCTTGGCTTTGCGGGGCTTGTAGAGGAGAGGAAGCTTGGCGACGACAAGATGATCTTCATCCAGGACTGCAAGGATCCGAAGAGCGTGAGCATTCTAATCCGTGCGGGCCTTGAGAGACTGGTGGACGAGGCGGAGCGGGCGTTGAAAGATGCGCTGAGCGTGGTTATTGATGTTGTGAAGAAGCCGAAGGCTGTTGCTGGCGGTGGGGCCGTGGAGATGGAACTAGCGAAGAGGATTAGAGACCAGGCGGCTCAGATTGGCGGAAGGGAGCAGCTGGCGGTTGAGGCGTTCGCCGACTCCTTGGAGGTTATTCCTCGTACTCTGGCGGACAATGCGGGCTTGAATCAGATCGACATTCTGGTCGGGTTGAGGGCTGCTCATGAGACGAAGGGTATCTGGAGCGGTGTCAACATGTTCACAGGTGAGATTGTGGATATGTGGAAGGAGGGTGTTCTGGAGCCGGTTAAGGTAAAGGAACATGCGATTGGCTCGGCTGTTGAGGTTGCCTCGATGATCATGCGTATCGATGATGTCATTGCGGCGTCCAAGCCATCTTCGCCTCCCCCAGGCGCGGGTGGCGGCATGCCACATGAGTAGTCTGGCGGTTTCGAAAAGCCTTAACTGAAACGTGTTTTCTGCCGACGACTGCTCCGGTAGTATAGCCCGGTCTGCTGTTTAGGCCGAGAGTATGCCGGACTCTCGATCCGGCGACGCGGGTTCAAAAGCTAGCTTTAGCTGAGTGTCCCGCCCGGAGCACCAGAACAACCCTTGGCTAGGGCTAGGCTTGTCTTTGTAACTGGGACCCCAGGCGTGGGCAAAACGGTCCTGGCCAAGAAGCTAGCGAACGAGCTTGGCCTCAGGTTTGTGGACTTGGGCAAAGTGGTGAAATTGCGGAGCCTCTATTCTGGATATGACCGGTCGCGACGGTCGTATGTGGTGAGTGAAGAGCTGGTACGCCGCGACTGGGCGAGGATTGTTCGCGATGGGGCTGTCGTGTCGACGCATTTTCTTGTCAAGGGTCTATTTCTTGGGCCTGGTACGGTGGGTGTTGTCTTGAGGCTTGACCCTGCAGTCCTGTGGAGGAGGCTGCGGGCGAGGGGTTGGAGTCGTAGTAAGGCTTGGGAGAACGTGGAGTCCGAGCTATTGGATATCTGTTATTTCGACGCGGTAAAGGTGTTGGGTCGTAGAAGAGTCTTTGAAATTGATACTACCGGCAAGTCGAGGTTACGGACGTTCAGAGAGGTCATTGGTCTGGTTGAAGGGCGAGCGAAAGAGGATGTTCGGCGGGTAGACTGGCTGAGGGTCTATGATCCAGTCGAGCTTGGTAGGAGGTTTGGTGTTGGATAAGCAGTTCTTAATCGTGGAATGTCCTCGTTGCAGTACGGCTCAGGTTGTGGACGGTCGGTTCAAGACTCGTTCGTGTGCGAGTTGTGGGAAACGGTTTGAGGTCCTGGGTCTCAGGGTCTTGGGCCGCGGGAAGAATGCCCGCGAGGCTCGTGAGTTGGTAGCAGGGATCAAGGCTCGTCTGGCCGGTCGAAACTAAACATGATATAGTTCTGGTCTTGTAGCCGAGTGTTTCAGGGTGGTTGGATTGTCGTCCACGGCGGACCGTAAATTCATGGAAGAACTATCCAACCTTCTTCAGAAGAACGTGAGCATCCTTACTTCCTCCGGTAAGACGTTCATTGGAACGCTGACCGGCGTAGACACAGACACTATGAGCGTGTGTTTGACAAACGCGAAGACGGATGCGGGTGTTGCCGTTCACAAGCTGTTCCTGAACGGTGAGACTATCTCTCAGATCTCGAGTTTTGAGAAGCCTTTCGACCTACATAGCCTCGGCGAGCGTTTGGAACGAGTGTTCCCGCGAATGGTCAGAGTGATGGATGACGCAGGAGTGATAGTGGTTATGGACCGTATTCGCGTGACAGAGAAGGGCATTGTTGAAGGGGCCGGTCCGGCCGCGGAAAGGGTCCAGAAGGTCTTCGAAGAGTTCATCCGGGAAAAGGGCGGACGCTAGTCGAAGCCTCCCAGCCTCACGGTTCTTCACTGACCTACCAGCCTTTTTCTGACGGGGGTTTCAGTACGGGCGTGTTGTGGGCGAGGCTAGG
>DATBWE010000068.1:0-12763 GCA_036514975.1 Bathyarchaeia archaeon | reverse complement strand
ATGATCAGGCCCTGAAAGTCCATGTCGGCAAATTCCTCGATTTCACCGACGTGATTTCTTACAGCGTCGAACAATCGGTTAAGAGTATCGTCGGAAAGTCCAGCGAATATTCTCCGTGCAAGCCCCATCCTTCGAAGGTCCGAGCCAAACATTTTCCTCCACTCCACATCGTATTCCCTTAGACCATCTGTGTTCTCGCCTTTTGTTTCGGCGAACCTGGACGCGGCTCTCCCCGCCAGCATCCCACAACATCCACCAATCACGATTCCTCCACCGGTCGTCTGCTTCACTTGGCCTGCTGCGTCACCGGCTACGAGAAAGCTTTGCGACCAGCATCTGCTTAGTGGTCCCGAGACAAGAACAGCCCCTGATTTCGTCGCGTCGACCGTGGCACGGGGCCAGTTGTCCCGGACAAGTTCATCCAATAGTTTCTTGACGTTTCCCTTCTTTGAGGCCAAGCCAACCCGGACGCTCTTATCGCCTGTCGGAATGCTCCAAGCGAAAAATCCCGGTGCCCGTCGTTCTCCAAAGAACAATTCCACAACATCCCCCTGCGGTTGTGTGTCTACCAATTCATACTGGAGCCCTGGCAATAGCTGAGACCAGTCAGGGGACTCAAGCCCGGCTTGTTCGGGGAGACGGCTGCCTGCGCCGCTCGCGTCAATGACGGCGCGACAGGATATCTTCTCTCCATTCTGCAGAGTGATTGCAGCGCTACGGTCGTTAAACGGCTGAAACTTTACTGCCCGGGCGTTTGTTCGAAGTTCAACCCCTCTCGAGATAGCTTGCTTGGCCAAGAACTGGTCGAAGCGCATCCTATTCAGGATGAGAGCGACCGGTTCTTTTCTTCGAACCTCGAACGGTTCACCGTTGGGGGGGTGGATTCTTGCGCCATGGATGAGTCTCTGGGCAAAACTGTGATGGGGTTCGAGGCCGAGGAGCCTCAGCCCATTCAGGCTTACTACTCCCGAACAGTGAGATGGGACTCCAACCTGTGGATGTTCTTCTAGAATCAGTACTTTGGAGCCGTGGCGGGATGCCTCTAGCGCGGCTTCGCAGCCTGCTACTCCAGCGCCTACTACTACGACTCGGTATTCGGGTTCGAAGATTTCCCACCTGGAGGAAGACTATTCCTCAAACTCGATTCGAAGGGTCAGACCTTTCAGCTCCCGGGCCAGTTTCTTCACGACTTCGAAGTCGACGCGGCTGTGCCGCGGTCTACGGCCAGTAAGGATGACTTTGGTTTCCCTGCTACCATCCGGTAGCCAGATCGTGTTTATGGTCAAGATTGCGAAGGGTATGAACAGTTCTTCGAGGAAGTCTCTCTCGTCTCCGCCGAAGCCAAGGACCCTGATTCGTTTCCCAACCCGGTCGCCAAGGGTCTTCGCGAGTCTTGCGCCTGACGAAAGGAACGTGCCCATTCCTTTCCGGTCTACCATCAATGCCATCAGGTCGCCTGCTTCCACAGCCTTGTGGAAGGTCACATCTTGGAGTGGAGGGTTCTCCTTTTCAAGCTCGGTAAGAGTCCGGATGATCCTGACATCTAAGTCTGAGATCTTACCGGTCTTCACCTTCTCCTCGCAGCGAGAACACAATATGCCGCTCTTCACGCAGAAGTTGTCAAGGATCGTCTTCACCAATTAGTGATGCTCCCAGTTGCCCTGCGTGTCGAGCCAAACGAGGACTTTTGCCCAGACGGAGTATGAACCGTGGAATCTCCCGCTCCGCGTCCCGGTCCAGTCGACAACAAGCCATGGGGCTCGTCCGCTTCATAAAACCGTTACGGTAGAACAATGTCCGCGAAAACAGCCATATAGTATCACGTTTCGTGGTTCGACTGTCCCAGGCGTCACCTTGAAGCTCTTCGAATACGAAGCCAAGTCTCTCGCTCGAAACCTGGGCATTCCAACTCCGAAAGGTGGTGTCGCCTCGAGTCCCGACGAGGCAAAGGACATTCACAAGCGTATGGGAGGCGAGGTCGTAGTGAAAGCCCAAGTTCTCGTCGCGGGGCGCGCAAAGGCTGGGGGCGTCAAGTTTGCCTCGAAACCGGACGAGACCCGTGATAGAGCCAGCGAGATTCTGGGGCTTGTCATCAAGGGCGAGAAGGTCAAGAAGGTCCTTGTGGAGCAGAAGGCTCTCGCAAAGAAGGAAATTTTTCTTAGTATTGTCCAAGACCGGGCGAACAAGTGCCAGACGGTTCTCGCATCAGACCAGGGCGGAATCGACATTGAACAGGTAGCAAGGGAACACCCGGAAAAGATCGTCCGACAACGACTCGACCCGATTTTTGGAATGAGAAGTTTTGACGCACGGAGCGTAGCCCTGAAACTTGGATACGCGGGTCCGCAACTTCTCTCGCTCGCAGATTTGCTCTCCAACCTCTACCGGCTCAGCGTAATCTATGATGGAGAGCTTGTCGAGAGCAATCCGGTGATCGAGACCCAGGAAGGAAGGTTCACAACAGCAGACCTCAGACTGATCATAGACGATAACAGCCTGTTTCGGCATCCCGAATTCCAGGAAAGGTCCAGAGAGCCCAGCTCAGAAGTCACCCCGTTGGAGTCTAAGGCCCGCGAACGAGGCCTCGCATTCGTAGAGCTCGAAGGCGACATCGGCATAATAGGCAACGGGGCCGGGCTCGTCATGGCCACCATAGACCTTGTCAAACAGTACGGAGGAAACCCTGCCAATTTCTGTGACGTAGGAGGAGGGGCAAACGCGGACCAGGTCGCAACCGCGCTAGAAATCGTACAATCTTCCGAAAGGGTACGGCTGGTTCTCATCAACATACTCGCGGGCATCACTCGGTGCGACGAGGTTGCGAAGGGCATAGTTGAAGTGAAGAAGGTGGTGGGTTTGAGGAAGCCCCTCGTGATAAGGATGGTCGGAACCAACCAGGAAGAAGGCCGGAGCATTCTTCACTCCGAAGGAATCAGTGTGCTAGACGGGATGGACGAGGCGGGAAAACAGGCGGTTCTCGCGGGAGCAGGTTAGAAGTGCCGATTCTCGTGGGCCGTCAGACCAGAGTAATCGTTCAGGGAATAACTGGAAACCAAGGGTCCTTCCACACCCGACTCATGTCAGAGTACGGCACCAGAATTGTAGCAGGCGTAACGCCCGGTAAGGGCGGCACAAGGGTCAGCGGAATACCGGTCTTCGACACCGTAGCCTCAGCACTCGAGGCCGGAGACGCGGACGCGTCAGTGGTCTTTGTCCCGGCAGCCTTCGCAAAAGAAGCCGCCATGGAGGCAATTGACTCGGGGCTGAACCCAGTCGTCATGATCACCGAGGGCATTCCCTCTAGAGACGCTATGGTAATCATGGCGTACGCGAAGGAGAACGACACCACCATCGTCGGCCCCAACACGCCAGGCGTCATAACTCCGGGCGAGACCAAGCTCGGAATAATGCCGGGAAACGCCTTCTCGCCCGGCAAGGTAGCTGTCGTGTCGCGTAGCGGCACGTTGACCTACGAAATATCGGCCTCGCTGACACACGAGGGAATTGGGCAGTCTACGTGTCTGGGAATTGGGGGAGACCCGATTACCGGGCTTGATTTCGTCGACGTTCTAAAGATGCTCAGGGAAGACCCGCATACGGACTCGGTGGTTCTCATCGGAGAAATAGGCGGGTCGGCAGAAGAAGACGCGGCCAGATACATAAGAGAAACAAGGTTCCCGAAACCTGTCGCCGCCTACATCGCGGGGCGAGCCGCTCCGCCTGGAAAGAGAATGGGCCACGCTGGCGCAATAATCACAGGGTCCGAGGGGACAGCAGCAACGAAGATCGAAAGGCTTACTGAAGCTGGTGTAAGAGTTGCCGAGGTCCCCTCAGACCTCCCTAGGCTGACAAGGGAGCAAATTCCCCAGCTACGTCAATGAGCACGACGTGGGCCTACTTGGCCCCTAGTTCACGTTTCTTCCAGCGGAGGTTGTCGCCCCTGCACCGACGGCACCTGTAGGCGTTAGGGGAATTTCTGGAGCCGCAGGTGCGGCAGATCTTGTAGAAGAGCCGGTGGCGCTGCGCAAGCTGCTTCTTCATCACATCAGTAATAGGCATCGTAGTTCAGCCGGGTGGGACGAGCTGCCGTAATATATTCCTGCCGCCGGTTCCTATCGTGGGTAAAGCCAGTGTCTTGAGTGTCAAGAATCCTATGAAAGCCCCGCGTGACTGCCCTCAAAACTGTTTCTCGCCAAGCCTTTCAGGCTTTAGCCAAGGCCCTAGCTGGACCGCTAAGTCTTCAAGCTGGCCGGGCGACAGCTGGAAGACTCTGGCATCAGGGAGCGTCAGCCCTTCTAAGGCTGTTTTCGCACTGCTCCGGCCCAACCTTCTCTCCAGATAACGGAGAAGGACACCTTTCACCACCCTTCTTCTCTGGCTAAAGACTGCTCGAACGAGGTCATCGAAGACTTCGTCATGCCCTTCCCCAATCTGCTCAGGCTTAGGTGTCAGACTCAACAGCAAAGAATCAACCTTGGGCCTGGGGTCAAACGACCCACGGGGAATATGCAACAGTGGGGAAATGACCAGTTTTCGCTGGGCGGTCACGGATAGTCGCCCGTAGTCGGCTGTTCCTGGGCGAGCCAGCAGCCTCTCTCCGAACTCTTTCTGGAAGACCAGGTGGGCAGCTTCAAATTTTGACGAGAGTAGGAAGAGGATCAGCTTTGATGAAACGTTGTAGGGCGGGGTTCCTACAACCTTGTTGAAGGGAGGAAGGTGGACCTTCAACACGTCTCCTTCGACTACTTGGATCGAAGGGGTGTTTCTGAACCTCGACC
This sequence comes from Bathyarchaeia archaeon, assembly GCA_036514975.1. Classification (GTDB taxonomy): domain Archaea; phylum Thermoproteota; class Bathyarchaeia; order 40CM-2-53-6; family 40CM-2-53-6; genus BA-19. The sequence goes on along the minus strand of DATBWE010000068.1, from coordinate 7,985 downwards.
TCAGGAAAGCAGCGAGCCATCTGTCTTTCTCGACCGCGATTATCCGTGCGGCTACTGCCTGCAGCTGTTCAGTGATAACTCCGTACCCGGCTCCCGGTTCCAGAACAGTGTCATTCTTGTCGAGTCTAGCGAGAGAGACGATTCTGGAGACTACGTCTGGGTCCTTCAGAAAGTTCTGGCCTAGTCGCTTGAGTGGACGATGGAGTCTGACAGGGTCCACAACACTATACGGTCCTTGTGAATAGCCGGTATTTCGACTCGGCACTCAGCTCTTCCATTACCCGTTTTGACAGGATTCTAGGAATGTCGGTTATGCCAGTCCGATCTTGAATGTCCTTGTATGCCGTGAACGGTCTTTTCTCTCTCAGGTTGACTATTGACCACATCGACTTTTTCCCGATGCCCGGCAGAAGCTCCAGCGAGTGCATTCGCGGCGTGACGGGTTGAGAATTGTTGAAGAAGTCGACGAACCGCTTCTCATGGGTCTTGACGAGCTCTTCGACAAGCGGTACAAGCTCTGCTTTCGCGTTTGCGGTAAGCTGCTCGTAGCTGATCCGGCTGATTATCCGGTCTACCTTCTCCCTTCTCTCTCGTCCTATGTAGATTCGTTCAGGTACGACGACAGTCGCCCCTATTTTGAGTTCCGCCTCCAGGAGCGTGAAGTGTTGCTCCCCCATTACCTGGACCGTCGGAACTGCCAGGTGTCTTGACCTTTCCGAGGTCCGGCCGTGTGGCAGATAGTCTAAGACGTAGGCGTATTCCTCGTAGACATGTCTTCTCTGTATGTACTCGTCTTCGTGAATTGCCAAGAATGACCCTTCTCCTCTAGAAGATTGGCTTGACGAACGCCCAATTCCACCAGAATATGGGTCCTGGAGGGCGGAGAGTCATTTCTGTTCATACTGAACAGTCGTGTATCTGCTTAATTCTATTTCGGTCCAAGGATTCCCGGGTTAGAGGTGACGCTTCATAATCTCCAGAATACCCTTCAACTGCTCCGTGCTCACGAACCTGCCCTTGACGGTGAGAACGGCCCGCAACTCCTCAACGGTCTGGGGAAGACAGTTGACAATCTGAATCGCGTCATTTCGGTCAAGCTGGAGCTTAGAAGCCAGTTCCTCTGTCAGTTTCGAGGCCTTGTCCGAGGGGAGTTTTGAAAACTTCCGCGTAAACTCTAGGGTTCTCCGTTGAAACTCACCAAGCTCATCCTCCTTAACCTTCTCAAGAACGGCCCTAGCCTCAGGATTGCTGATCGTCTTCTCCTCCAGAATTTTCCGCGCCATCTCTACGACGCCTCAACAGGCTCGATATGTTCCGGCCGGGCGATGATTGATCTGGGGGTCTTACCGGTCGCGACTTCAATCACATAGCTTCGCCCTCTCTTCTCCGCCACAACCCCGATCCGTCCGTGGTATCTACGGTGCGGCATGCCCTTGTGAATGGCCGGGTTTATCGAAATCTTGACCTTCTGTCCGGGAGCGTAACTAATCAGAAGCCTGCCCAAGGCTATCTTTCCCCTGTCACGGGGGTGCCTTCGTAGAATAGTCCTAGTCTTGGTGCGATAGCCCTTGGAATGTTTCACTTTCGAACCCCGGAAAGACCCGTCAACCGGGAGGTTGTGTATATACTTGTTTCGTGGAGTTTGCGCCTATGAACGGGGACGCTTCGAGACTGTATTTCGTAGTATCGGGCGAACATCCCACTCTTCCAAAAGCCGAGCTACTGGCAATTCTAGAGACTCTTGGCGTTTCACACAGTATTGAAACCACTTCATACAAACTTGTAGAGGTGGAGGCCCCCCCGTCATGTCTTCAAGAGGTGGTACGCCGTGGAGGCTTCGTAGACGAAGGTGGAACGGTATTGCTCCGTTCCAGAGCCACCTATGATGCAATCGCCGACTCAGTAAAAATGGTAGACGTAAACGGTCGCCTGTCTAAACGGGATAAGTTCAGCGTTCGAGTCGATAGGTTTGGAGAGGATACTGATGAAGTCTCAACGGTCAAGCTAGAATCAACCGTGGGCGCATTGCTGGCAGATAAGTCGGGCGCGAAAGTGGACCTTCAGAGGCCCAGCAAGCTGTTTCGAGGAATACTCACTGGCGGAGATTTCTACTTTGGACAGCTGATCCAGAGTCGGGTAAGAGGCTCGGTGCGCAGTAGGCTTCCCCGAAAGAGGCCCGTGTTCCACCCGAGCACAATGGTCCCGAAGCTGGCCCGGTGTATGGTAAACCTCTCCCACGCCCGTGAGGGACGTGTCCTTTTGGACCCATTCTGCGGAGTAGGAGGAATACTCATCGAGGCATGCCTAGTGGGCAGCCATGTCGTCGGCGTCGACGCCCTGACCAAGATGCTGAGAGGAGCACGCCGGAACCTAGCCCATTTCGGATTCACCCCATTGGGACTCATCAGAGGGGACGCGCGTAGCCTTCCATTGGAGCGGGCCGACGCCATCGCCACTGACCCTCCCTACGGGACGGGAGCGTCGACGTTGCGGTCGACGACGCGGAAGATTCTAGAAGGCTTTCTCCCCCATGCACGGAACATTCTCAAAGCCGGGAACAAGGCCGTCGTCGCATCCCCGCTCGGGACACGGACATCTGACCTTGCAGAAGCAAACGGGTTTAGGATACTCGACCGGCATCAGGTATACGTCCACAGGAGTCTTACGCGGGAGATACTCGTAATGGGAGCAGTCTGATGTCATCAGGCATTGACGTAGTTTTCCTAGGAACAGGAGGCAGTCTTCCAACTAAGGAGCGAGGGCTTCCGTGTGTCGCGCTGCGACGGGATGGAGAGTTGCTCATGTTCGACTGTGGGGAGGGGACACAGAGGCAGATGATGCATGCCGGGCTCGGGTTCAACCGGTCCACCATCATCATGATCTCGCACCTCCACGGGGACCACGTTCTAGGATTGCCCGGCCTCATACAGACCATGTCGTCATTAGCCCGTGACAAACCGCTGGACATAGTGGGACCCAAAGGGCTTTCGAGACTTTTCAAGTCCCTGTACGGAACGCTAGGCTTCGCCTCAACCTTTCAGGTTAGGCTGACCGAGCTAAACCCTGGGGCCCGGCTCCGGAGAAACGGCTACTCAGTCTCCACAGCTCTCGCCAAACACGATATTACATGTCTGGCCTACGCGCTGGAAGAAGGGGAGCGTCCAGGCCGGTTCCACCCTGACAGGGCGAGAGAGCTGGGGGTCCCAGAGGGTCCGTTGTGGAAGGCGCTTCAGCAGGGGAAAAGTGTCAAGGGCGACGCAGGACAGGTCGCCCCGCGGCAGGTTGTGGACCCTCCTCGTCGAGGTCTGAAAGTGGTCTACGCCATAGACACCCGGCCGTGTGTCGGGGTGAGGTCTCTGGCGAGGAGAGCCGACCTTCTGATTCATGACGGAGGTTTTGCTGAGGACCGAAGGGACAAGGCCAGAGAGTACTTTCATTCAACCGCCCGAGAGGCCGCAACGCTTGCCAAGTCTGCAAGTTGCCACAAGTTGGCTTTGGTTCACATTAGCGCTGTCACGAGGGACGACTCCATTCTGTCACGTGAGGCCAAGAGGGTCTTCAGGAACTCGATTGTTCCCAAAGACCTGACAACCCTCTCACTAAAGAGACCCTAGGATTTCTCTAACACGGTCATAGCTAGAAAACGGGCCCTTCACGGACTCTACCACGATGTCCTCCGCGAACCCAGTGGCCATCAAAGAACTGAGAAACCTTCTCCACATTACCGTGCCAGACCCCACAGCCAGGTGCGTGTCAATGTCGCCCATGTTGTCGTGGACATGAACATGGCGAATCCGTGCCGCCAGTCTCCGCAGGTATTGCTTCGTCTCATGCTTTACGTGCGAATGCCCCGCGTCAAGAGTGATTCCAGGCGCCTTGGGCCATTCCTTGTATAGCCGAAGAAAGTCTTTGACTCCTCCGAGTATTGCGTGCCCCGCGGAAATGTTCTCTATCACGACCTCCACCCCAAGCTTCCTACCCAGGGCGGTGAGCTTCTTCATACTGTCCATGTTGACCGTCCAGTCTTCCCCCCGACTGATCCAACTAAGAGCCCCATGAGTTCCAGGATGGAGAACCCACTTCTGCGCTCTTAGGAGTGCAGAGAGCTGCAGAGATCTCTCCATCCTCCTAAGCACCTGTGGCCGTAACTCTGGGTTCAGGGTCGCTAGGTTGAGGTCGCAGATCGGGCCATGGACCGTGAATGTTATGCCCCTGGACCGGGATATTCTCGCGAGCTGGCCTGCTCTTCGCGCATCGAGGCTGTGCAGTCCATCATCGAAAAGCTCCCAGTTCTTGACCCTGCTCCTATTCAGCGTCCGAAGAACGTGGTCGAAACCCTGCCCCAGAAGGTAGAGTGTTGAAATCCCGAGTTCTACCGTGCCCTTCGTTCCGGCGTTCCTCCAGTCAGCCAGTCGATAACGCCCGTGGGATCCTCGGATTCAATTTCCAGCCTTATTGGGCCCAAAGGGGATTCTCCCACAGGTTCGCAGAACGACACGTGGCCCGCAAATGCAACCTGCTTGTTGAGATATACAACAATGCGTCCCTCCTCCATGTGTCGAAACAGGACACCTCGCGCGGCGGCGCGGATGCTGTCCCTTGAGAGAATCAGACGAAACTTCTCTAAGCTAGCCGGACCGTTACCGTCGACCCGGACAAGGAATTCATCCTCACCAGTACTCGTCTTTGACACTGTTCCGGAAAACAGGTTTGTTATTGCAGTGGTCACTTTGTCAGGGTTTTCCGTCGGGCGGACTTCCGCCTCTGCGAGGGCGCGGATTCTGAAGGGTTGAGGGTGCTCGTTAGAACTCGTTTCATCCGCCTCTTGAGATCCTCTTTCGTATCCTCGTTCTCAACCATCCTGTCCGCAAGCGCAATAACCTTTCCAACGCCGACCCTGAGCTCTCGTTGGTCCCGTTCTGAAAAGTCCTTCGAGTTGCGAGGCCTATCGCTCCTCTTCCTTTTCAACAGGCGTTCGAAGCGGCTCTGTTGCGAAGCGTGTATCGCCACGATAATTACGCGATAGCGCTTCCTCAGCTCATCAAGTTCCTCTACGTTCCGAGCCCCCTCATACACGACGAGGCGGTCCTTCCTCAAATCAAGGATCGGGACAAGCCTCTTAGCAACCGCCCCCATTCCCTCCTCCCTGCGCAAGGCTAGCATCAACCGGCCCAGGTTCTCCTTACTGGGCTTCAGCGCCCTCTTCTTCGCTTCGGCCCGTATGATGTCACCAGAAACGAAGACTCGTAACCCTATACTCTTCGCGACACCCGACGCTAGGCTCTTTCCCGCGCCGGGCATTCCCACTATGACTAGAACCGTTTTCCCCAAACTACCTACCTTCTGATGGTGGCTGCGCGGCTTCCCAGCGGGTTGGTTATTATCTCTTAAAGGAACAAACGATTCCGATGCGACATCAAATGTCATCGGGACAAACCAGGAGCTTTGTCTCCATCGACGTGGACGACGCTAGGGTCTTGTCCGAGATTGGCTCGGTCGCGTCTACTTTGCTGAGTCTAGGTGGAGACTTAAAACCGGTGGAGCGCGAAAACATCCACTTGACACTCAAATTCCTCGGAAACGTAGATTCGGCAAGAATCGAAGAAATCAAGCTAGCACTAAGCAAAGTCAAGTTCTCACCCTTCCAGGTGGAAATCAAGGGAGCGGGAGCCTTCCCCAGCCTCAGTCGAATGAGCGTCATCTGGGTAGGAATAGCCGAAGGATGGACCCAGGTTCAACAGGTTTACGAGCAGACCGAAACTCTGTTCTCGGGGTTCGGCTTCCCCCGTGAAACGAGAAGCTTCAGCCCACACATAACCATCGCCAGAGTCAAAACTGGAAGACGCCGAGACGAGATAGCAAGCTTTCTTCGACGCCTAGAAGACAAGAGCTTTGGAACCTTCACCGCCGACAAGGTCCGGTTGAAACGGAGCGTTCTCTCAGGCTCAGGCCCACGCTACTCGACCCTTCTGGAAGTAGAAGCGCAGACAATGTAAACCCTCTAGGCCCGGGTTCAAATACGCATCCCGCGAGTCGGGCCTACAGCTTGGGCCCTCCCCTTCTGAAGATTCTCTCCGAGGTGAAAAGAAGGATAGTTCCCACGCTGGAAGAGCGGAAGCTGATGGCCAGCCGTTCCGATCAGTTGAAGGGCGAACTGGAACGAATTCTAGCCTCCAGCCAGATCCAGGCGACGGTTTCGGTTCAAGGGTCAGTGGCCCACGACACATGGCTGAGCAGGGAACACGACCTAGACCTTTTCGCGGAATTTCCTGAGACGACTGACCGCCGCGAATGGACGGCCAAATTCATTCCGGCCGTTCGCAAGGGATTCAGGCATTACAGAAAGGTAGAACGATACGCAGAGCATCCGTACCTAGAGCTGTTAGCCGATGGCGAGGTAAGGGTGAACATTGTCCCCTGCTATAGGGTCGAGAGAGGCCGGTGGAAGAGTGCCACAGACCGCAGTCCATACCATTCAGAATACATGCGGTCACACCTCACTGGGGAACTGCGGAACGAAGCGAGGCTTCTCAAGAAATTCCTGAAGAGCATACGTGCCTATGGAGCAGAGATTCGCGTCGGGGGCTTCAGTGGGATGCTCGTGGAGACACTCATACTCCAGTTTCGGTCCCTTGACCAGGCCCTGCAGCACGCATCAGCCTGGAAGGAGTCAGTCTTCATAGACCTAGAGAAGAGCTCAACCCCTCGGAAATTCGACTCACGTCTTGTCGTTGTCGACCCAGTGGACCCTGAGCGGAACCTCGCCTCTGCAGTGAGGCCTGATAAGATGTGGAGTTTTGTGGCTGCGGCAAGAGAATTCTTGAAATCTCCCCAGTTGTCGTTCTTCTACCCCCCCAAGGCTCGCGCGAGGAGCAGAAGCGAGTTTCTCGGTCGAGTGAAGGGCCCTCACTACGACTTGGTCGCTGTCCAGTTTCCACATCCACGTCTGGTCTTGGACGTATTGTGGGGGCAGCTATTCAGCCTTCAACGCGCACTCTTAGGACTGTTCGAGCGTAACGAGTTTCATGCAGTCCGCTCGGAAGTGTGGAGCGACGAGAGTCGCCTTAGTGTGGTCTTGATGGAGATTGAGGCAGCCGTTCTACCATCCGCCCAGTTTCACAAAGGTCCCCCGGTCTCGAGACAGGCCGAGAGCGAGCAGTTTCTCGCTCGCCATCTAGGGGCGAAGAATACGGTAAGGGGTCCTTGGCTGGCTGGGGACCGTTGGGCTGTCGAGAAAAAACGAGAGGATGCAAGCGTTAAGGATCTTCTGAAAACGGCCTTAGGCGACGGTCGGTATGGCCTGAGCGTTCCGAAGCAGTTAGACGCGTCGTTCCATCGAGGGGCTAGGGCTCTTGTCAACGAGGAGGTCATGTCCCTATTCAGACAGCCAGGCTTCGGTGAGGCATTGTGGGACTTCTTGGATGGGAGGCCCGGATGGCTGAGAACGCGAAAGTAGTTGTGCCCATTGAACAAGCCGCGGAGAAGCCGTACAGCCTTGTTCTGGCCTATCCGTCGCCCGATGAAGACTCGGTACGCACACGAATCCGTCAGCTAGAGGATTTACGAGTAACCTCTCTAGTCTTCGAAGGCTCCCTCAGGATCGACCATCTTTCAGTACTAGGGAAAGGGGTTTCGGGAATGGTTATCGCTGGGGTTGTTGACGGCAGAAGGGTCGCGTTGAAGATCCGGAGAGTCGACTCTCGCCGTAGGGATATGCATCGCGAGTCGGAGATGCTTCGGCTTGCAAACACGGCCGGCGTAGGTCCAGCGTATCTCGGAAACACTCTAGATGTTCTGGCCATGGAGCTGGTGGAGGGCCAGAGGCTTCCCGTGTGGTTGTCAGGTCTGAAGGGACGAGGCCGGAAGAGCAGGGTCAAGCTCGCTGTTCGAACAATGCTTGAGCAGTGTCAGAAACTGGACGCTAAACAGCTGGACCACGGAGAGCTGAGCAGAGCCCACAAGAACATTCTAGTGGCGGCAGATGA
>DATBWE010000067.1:0-2203 GCA_036514975.1 Bathyarchaeia archaeon | reverse complement strand
TGGCTCGGGCTGAAATTCCTATCGAAAGACGACCAGGAAGCTTTGGGCTTGACTCGGACGACTGAGGAGCAGGTGGATACACAGACGAGGCTCGTCGAACCGGTCAATACTATGCCACAGTCCGAGGACAATCTGCCTGAGTTGAACGGTTCTAGAATGGTCCGGGACGATTCGGACCGCTTAACGTTCAACCCGCAGTCCGACGCGCCCGCCTGCGATAACTGCGGGATGATAATGGTCCGGAACGGGTCCTGCTACAAGTGCCTCAACTGCGGAAACACAACCGGCTGCGGCTAGACCCGTCGTAAGACCGTTCCATTCCAAACCTTATCCTCTCGAATGCTACACTTCTGGGGAAGATGCCAGTCTGCCCGTCCTGTGGCAGAGAAGTTGCCCAAGTCTGCGCCGCCGATGGTAAGTGTCGGAACTGCTCACCGTGTTGCCAGTGATAGGGACCCTTGCTACAGACTCGAAGGGGAACAAAACGTCCCTTTTGCGGTAAAGGCTCGGGAACCACGAGTTCCTGGTTGTCAGACCTTGAGGGGGAGCATCACGTTCTTCGCGAAATCCTCCAGTGATTCAAGGTAGGTCTTCCAAGGAAACGGGACGATAAGATATTCGCAGCCTAGTTTCTCGGCGAGTTCAAACCTCTCTAGATACCTGTCCCTGTCGTAGTCATGCCATGGCTGGGGAAGAGCTTCTGTAGCGCCGGCGAAAGCAATATCGCCTTTTCGTTGACGACTCTTGGCTCCCCGGATCACCTCTTCTCTGGCGTTGACCCCGTCTGTATCAGCGAGTGGGATGAGGCAGATGTCCGCATATCTTCCTGCGACCTGGAGCATTCTGGGACCCATGCCACCGAAAATTAACGGAGGATGAGGTTTCTGACGTGGCTTGGGCTCCAAGACCGCGCCCTTTGCCTTGAAGTATTTTCCCTGGAAATCAACGGTTCCCTCTGTCCAGAGTCGAAGAATCAGTTCGACGCCCTCAACAGTCTTCTCTACTCGGACCTTGGAGGAATCCCATTGCGCGTAGGCTTCGAACTCTGACTGGGAAGAACCGGCTCCTATTCCTAGGACTGTCCGCCCGTCCGAAAGAACGTCTAGTGTGGAAACCATCTTTGCTAGAATGCTAGGTGGGCGCAGGGTAACAGGCGTGACGAGGCTTCCGAGGCGGATGTTGTCTGTAAGCGGGGCCAGATAGGAAACCGCGAGCCAAGTGTCTAGCGTTGAGTCTCCCCCGAAATCTCTTCCACCCATGAAATGGTCTGGAAGTAGGAACGCCCAGAACCCGAGCTCTTCAGCTTCCACTGCCGCCTTTTGCATCAGCGGCCAATCGTCGGGCCTGTTTCCAGGCGCGGCCAAGATGAACTTCATGCTAGATCGAAGACTATCTTGCTCAGGCTACTAAAATGGGCCAGGGCACTTGTGATAATCACTTGATGTGAGCACTAGGCGTGCCCGACCATTATAAGCAGCGGACGCGCATTGCCTCTCAGCGATAAGAAATGTGTCACGTTGAGAGAAACCCGGAAAGAATGGAACGAGTAAAATCCCAAACCTGGCTCAACACGAACCTGCGACTGAGCCTCCGATAGGAGTACTGGCAGAGATGGGGGATACCACGGTTCCGCGAGGTGCGACCATGAAAATAGGACGGGTGGACGGAAACCTCGAACTACACGAGGGCGTGCAAGTGGAACCTGAAGCATCATCCCCCATCGAAGTCTCTGGCGAAGTCCGCTGCCACGGTAGTGCAGAATTCCATGGTAGTCTAGCTTGCGGCGAGTTTTACGCGGACGAGGGCAAGTTCCACGTGCGCGGAGACCTGAAAGCCCAGCGAGACATTGAGGTCAGACATGGAGACTTGATGGTTGACGGCTCTCTGGAGGCACGGTCTGTGGAAGTGGATGATCGTCTCGAGGTTCGCCGGGATGCGAGAGCTGACGAGTTTGAGGTAGGAGGCCATCTAGAGGTGGCAGGCTCCATCACAGCTGAGAGCGTTGACGTGGGAGGATTCTTCCGTGTAGGGGGCGCAGCCACTGTAGACCGGATTGATGTGGGCGGAATGGCAGATGTCAAGGGAACGGTCAAAACGTCGAGCCTTGACGTAGGCGGGAGCGCGAGCGTCGCAGGCGGCGAGGTTTCGGACAGCATCGATGTAGGAGGCTCGTTCACATCGTCAAAGCCTCTGAAGTTTAGAA
>DATBWE010000066.1:0-4160 GCA_036514975.1 Bathyarchaeia archaeon | reverse complement strand
CCGGGTGGTTCGGCTGAACTGCTGATGTCTTCTTCTGGGAGGTTTTTGCTTTTGGCGAAATCGGGATTTGGTCTGGTGAAGGCCGTGTCCGGGTTTTCGGCTGTGGCCCCCTTTGTTAGGGAAAGGGTCCCGGGTAGGTGCTCGGTGGGCGGTTGTCTCTTTTGCGTTGCGGGTTTTCGCAGTTAGACTCCCCTCTTCGGCGAGGTGTGTTTCTGTGTCGGCGTGTTTTGGGCTTTGTTTTTGGAGAAGGGGCTGTATTGTGCCGAGAACCATTTTCGTGACAGGCGTCGACCGGTATAAAGATGGTGGAGAATCGCGCCGTGGGACGTCAGGGCGTAGATTCGTGGGCTTGAAACGTGGAAACGGGTGATGTTTCGGCGTATTTTGCCGAAAGAAGGCTGGACCGGGCTGATTTAGGCCGGGCTGTGCCGGGCCCCCTCTTCCTAACCTGTAGGTGAAAGCGTCCTCGGTTTGAACAGGCCGCGAGCCACTAGCCCGGCCACACGGAGAGGTTCGGGGACTCTCGACACCCTTGCACTTCCCATGAGAATCTTCCTTGCCTCTGAAGCTGTGCAGCCTAAGGCCTCGTAGAATATCGGCGGTTCATCGGCCACAGTACGGGCGCTTCTCAGGGGTCCTAGCGATCGTATGATTTCCCATCTCTCCTTCCAGTCCTGGAAGTGTTTCACCAGGGCGCGCTTCACAGCCCTGTTATCCGGCTTGGACCCTACAACGATCATGGTCGGGACCTTGAAGCGTTGCTGAATCTTTCGCGGGTCTATCAGATTGAAGCCTCCGAATGTAACCCCTGAGAGAAGGATCGGCGATCTGGGAAGCGTTTCCAGCGCTGCCCGGGCCTTTTCTGTGGCGTCCAATCCGTCAACTGTAATCCAGGTAATGCTCAGTTTGGCCAGGTGGACGCCCCTTAGGCAGGCGGCTACTAGGGGCGCTTTCGCTGTTCGGCTGGGTGATTTCGGTGGAAACGGCCCGTCGTCTATCCCTATGCAGCTAGGGAAGCGCTTGTTGCTTGTGGAGGCAGCGCGGGGCATAGGCGAGTAGTCCCCTGACCATCTCATCGTCTCCGAATGACGAGGTAATAGTCCTGGCCTCCACGCCGAGACGGATCTTCTTCGTCCGGCCGTATCTTCCGAAGCTGACGACTCGGGCGTTGAGGATGCCGAGGATGTCGAGCTCGTTCAGGAGGCCGCTTACCCTCCTCTGAGTGAGTGATTCAACCACGCCTGCTCCGCAGAGTTCCCTGTAGACCTCGTAGACGTCTCCGGTTCCCGAGCTTCCCCCCCGGGCCACGCCCAAGTGCATGACGGCTATGAGGAGTATGCGGGAGTGAAGCGGGAGGGACGAGAGAACTTCGACTACCCTGTCCTGTTCGACCTTCTGCTGGGCCTCGCGAACGTGCCGTTCCAGGACCTGTTTTGCCGATTCTCTTTCTCCGATTTCGCCGGCGACCCTTAACAGGTCGAGGGCTCGTCTTGCGTCTCCATGTTCACCGGCGGCTAGTGCGGCGCAGAGGCGTAGTGTTCCTTCTTCAATGGTGCCTGGACGGAAGGCTATCTCGGCCCGTTGTCGCAGAATGTCGTACAGTTCCTCGGACGTGTAGGGTTTGAAGACGAGTTCTTCTTCGCCGAGGCTGCTGAGGACCCGTGGGTCGAGGAAGTCTTTGAAGTGGAGGTCGTTCGATATGCCTATGATGCCTATCCAGCCGTCTGAGAGCTTCTCGTTTATACGGGTCAGCTCGTAGAGCAGGCTGTCGTCCTCGTTCCTCTTGACGAGCGCGTCTATCTCGTCCAGAACCACGAGGAACGCGGCCCTCCTGTTCTGAAGGGCACCTTTCAGCCTGTCGAGGAGTTCTCCGACGGCTAGGCCTGTGAAGGGCACGTCTCGTCCTAGGGTCCTGCAGAGGTCGGCTAGGACCCGGTAGTTGGTTCCGGAGAGTCGACAGTTCACGTACCTGACTCTCAAGGATCGGTGGTGCTCCTCGGCTTTTCGCTGCAACCTGTCGAGAACGTATCGTGTTACGATGGTCTTGCCGGTCCCCGTCTTGCCATAGGCGAAGAGGTTGGACACTTTGTCCTTTGTCAGCGAAGGCGCCAGAACTGAGCCCAGGCGCTCAATCTGGTCCTCCCTGTGAGGAAGAGTGGGGGGCATGTAGTCGTGGCGTAGAAGGTTTCTGTCCTGGAAGATCTCTCCGCCTGTTATGGCGCGGTCGAAGATGAGGTCGAGGCTCTGGTGTGACAGGACAAACAATCCCTAGGGCGTGAATTCGGCCGAGGACCGGTTCCAGTGGAATTAAGGGTTCTCGTACAATGATTTCAACTGGAACGACGAAAAGTATGTCGGAACCCGCCCACCCCTACATTTCCAGTGAAGACTGTTACTTCCCTATTGTTGGGCTTCTTTTTGAAATTTGGAATTTTACTCCGCTAGGTAAAAGGGGATATTGAACATAAAGTGATTTGTACATTCTATCTAGCTGGTTGGTTGTGGAAATTGTAGCCGGGCCTACCCATGGGCGCGACCAAGGATGTTTCCACAGGAAGGAGAGGGGTAGGGGCTATTCGCCAATCAGCTGCACTATTATCGTTCTATCTCTAGGCCTGACGTCGAGTTCAACGAATACTATCTGCTGCCAGGTCCCTAGGAGTAGTTTTCGTTTCTGGAATGGGACTGATAAGTCGGGTCCCAGTAGTGAAGCTCTGACATGCGAGTGGCCGTTTCCATCATGCCAACGCTTCTCGTGCTCATAGGGCCGGTCTTTCGGGGCCAGTCTTTCCAGTGCGGCGGGGAAGTCTGAGATCAGCCCGGGCTCATACTCTATTGTCGTGAGTGCTCCCGTGGACCCGGGGACAAAGAGGAAGGCGACACCGTCGGTCGGCTTTGCCTTTCCCAGCACGTCTTGGACGCGGTCAGTGATATCGACAATTTCTCCTTCTCGACGGGTCCGAACGCTGAGAGTGTATGATTCAACAGCCATGCCTTGCGGCTTGGTGGGCGGGCAAATTAAGGTGCAGCTGGTAGGATAGAACCTGCCATTCAAGACGAGCAGGATACGTGTAGTCCATTGGTAAATTGGAAGCGGCATAGTTCAGCCATGCTGGCTTGGCTCCACCCCAGTGACTTTTCCTAGCTCCTTGAGCCTGTTCAGCCGGTCGTATTCGGTCGCCACCCAAGGGTCTTTTGAAAGCTCCCTGTAGGCGGCAGCGAACCATTCCTGAGCCTCCTGCTCCCGGTCCATGACTATCAGGCACTCGGCAATCTCCTCGTAGACATAGCCGCTCGTCTGTCCGGCCGCCTCATATTCCTGAAGCAGTTCTTCCTGCATTTCTAATGCTTCCTCCGTATGGTCCATCATTCGGAGAGCCTTGGCAACACCCCATTTCGCTATCCTGATGCTGGCAGGGTCGCCCTGTTCTTCACGAAACTCAAGCGCCTTCTCGAACATGGCCAACGCGTCTTCGTACTGTCTCTGGTCAAAGTAGGTCCAGCCGATGTTGTTGTAGAGGCTGCCCTTCCACTTTCTCGCTCTCTCGTCTTGAGAGTCCTCCGCAAGAGCCAAGGCTTTGAGGTTCCACTGTAGCTGTTTCTCTGTTGGCTCGACAATAGCCATCATGTGAGCGGCGTCCACGGCGTAGGGGTCTTCTTTCGATTTGAGGGCTAGATCGTACGCCTGGAGGAACAGGGGCCTAGCATCATCTGACTTACCTGATGAATTGAATACTCTTCCTCGCTCTAGCAGATACCGGACCTTCGACTTGTCATCGGCCTCGGGCAGTGCCTTCTCGACGCGGTCCAGCGTCTTATGAGCGTCTCCAAATTTCTGCTGCAAGCCTTCTGCTCTCGCTATCTGTGTCAGAAGCTGTGCCATGTATGATAGGTCTCCTGAGTCTACCGCGGCTGGGAGAAGCTCGCGAAACTTTCTCTCTGAAGCGTCTGGATGATCATAGTCCCAGAGACGGTCAAGGTCAGGACTTCTGCCTCGCCTCTTCCTTTCGTCGCCTTCTTCCATCCCGGCCCGCTCAGAGATTAACTGGGCTCTATCGTTGAAAAAATGCTAGCGTCTATACCTCCACCAGTGGGGAAGAAGCAACGCGAGGTAATCCTACCGTGGGTGCTTCGGAAGGCCAGCTACCAAGGCAGGCCCA
>DATBWE010000065.1:0-3278 GCA_036514975.1 Bathyarchaeia archaeon | reverse complement strand
GACCCATAGCTGATGATTTCCTCATTGCTGGGTTTCTGGTTTGGCTTGATCATTCGTCCGTAGAGCCCGTAGAGAATCGCGTCCAGAACTGTGGACTTGCCGCTCTCGTTGAGGCCGGTTATCAGAACGATGCCTTCGGTAAAGGTTAGGGGCTGTTTGAACTTGAGCTTCTTGAAATTGCTGGCGTGGAGGCTGAGAAGTTTCAACTTACGCCTTCCTCCTGAAGCTTGGAACTGGTCAACTTCCAAGCCTCGTGGACCAGCGGCTTCTCTTCCTCTTTGGCCTTTTCCAGGAGGTCGCGGAATGTCCGGTCTAGCTCTTGGAGGGGTGTGGTTTTGGGCAGGGATTCGAGAGGCTCTTGTGCCAGAACGTTCAAGCCCTCCTCGTCGAACTCTAGATGGAAGAAGCGGTCTTGGCCGTAGCTCAGCAGTATTGAGCGTTTGTACGTTGATAGCTGTTCCAGTGTGACCCTGCCGGATACTAGGACCCGAAGAATCTTCTCGGTATCAGCCCGCTTCTCAAGCGCGTCCTGGATCTGACGGGTGAGACTTCCCTCACTCGCGACGTGGTGGCGCAGGGTTTCCATTGGCCGTGCCGGGGTTTGATGGAATTCTTCGTGAATGATACCTGTCTTGTCCAGTTCGAGCCAGACAAAGCCCTTCTTTTCATTCTCCTCTTGGAAGGATGCCCGCTCGGTGCTACCTGGATAGATGACCGGCGTCCCGTTGACTGTGCGTTTTTGGCGATGGTGGAGGTGGCCTGTTGCGAAGAGCTGGTAGCCTTGTGGGACCGAGGATGTGGCTATGTGGGTTTCCTGGCCAAAGTAGCCTTCGAATCCTTCGACTGGATAGTGCGTAAGGAAGATGTTGACGTCAGCGTCGTGTGGGAGTTGTACGCTTTCGAGTGGGTCTTGGTCGGATGTGAGGGTTGGGTTGAGGCTTAGACCGGTGACGTTAACGGTTGTTTGGCTGGTGTCGAGCTTTTTGGAACTGGGCGTTTGATCGTGGAAAAAGATCACATGTCCAGATTTGGCGTGCACCGTAAGAGGGGAGACTCCTTGTTCGATGCTTCTAGGGGTGTCGTGATGTCCACTTACGAGTAATATCTTGATATCTTTCTCGCAGAGGTGTTTGAACTGTTCTGCAACAAAGGCCCGTGCGGGGTTGCCGGGAAGGATAGTATCGTAAAAGTCTCCTCCCACCAGTAGGAGGTCCGGACGGTTTTCCAGGGCGAAGTTGACGAGCGTTTCGAAGCAACGTTGGAAGTCTCTCTTTCGCTCGAAACGTTTAGGACCATACTGTACGGCTGAAGGGTCAAGATGGTTGTCGGCTGTAAGGAGAACCTGGATTGTCATAGAGGCTATCCTCCCTAGGGATGGGTTCCGGGTTCGAACAGAGTAAGGCCTCCGAGTGAGCTGTCGGGTCGTGGTTGACGGTCGGTGGTATTAAGATTGGAGATGGTTGAAGGTGGGTGTTCTGAGGAGGGTCGCGGGTTAGGCTGACCGGTTTCGTCTGTTCTCTTCCGGAGAAGCTTCGAGACATCTCTATATGTTGACCTCGCCATTCGTCCCGTCGTGGCTGAATGAAACCAGTAACGCTGTTGCTGGCGCAATCAGGTCCTAAGCTTGGCGATAAGCAGGGGAACCTCAACCTGATGGCCCGCCAGGCCAGTTCCGCCCGACGCAAGAACGTGGACATTCTGGTCTTTCCAGAGCTCCACTTGACAGGGTACACGATGCGAGACGAGGTCTACAACCAAGCCGAGCCGATACCCGGGCCAAGCACGGACAAGGTGGAGAAGCTCGCCAAGGAACACGGCGTGCACGTAGTTTTCGGGATGCCGGAAGAAAGTAGTGTGAAAGGGGTCCTTCACAACACAGCGGTGTTCGTAGGGCCTAAGGGTATCCTTGGCAAGTACCGGAAGATTCACCTGCCGACGCACACGGTCTTCGAGGAGAAACGCTACTATCGTCCAGGACAAGAAGCGCCGGTCTTCAGCACTCCCTTCGGCACGATAGGGCTGAACATATGCTACGACCTGTACTTTCCCGAGCTGACAAGGCTCCAGGCATTGCAAGGAGCGCAGTTGATCATTTCCATATCTGCCAGCCCAAGCCTGCGACGGAGGTTCTTCGAGGGCTTCTGCCTAAGCAGGGCGATGGAGAACGCTGTCTACCTGGCCTATGTCAACCGTGTAGGAGTTGAGGATGGGCTGCAGTTCTGGGGAGGGAGCCGGGTAATATCGCCCAGCGGGTCTGTACTCGTCCAGTGCAAGTATGACGAGGAAGAATACCGGCAGTGCAAGATTGACCTTGACGAGGTTTCACGGTCCCGGGCTTTCATCCCGACAATAAAGGACCTAGACCCGGGGCTTTTCGACCAGCTGAGCAGGAAGAGCAGAGAAGCCTAACAGGCATTGGCCGGTAAATACAGACGCGTCACCCTGCCACAGGGGGCAACCATCTGTGTCATCGGGCTGGCTCTCGGAGTGTTGGCCTGGCAGATGGCTGTGGTTTCGACTCAGTACCCTCTCCTCCTGCGTGTCCTACTCCTTCTCTTCGCATGGTTCAGTTTCTGGTTCTTCGTCCACGACCTTATACACCACGCAGTCGGAAAGATGTTCGGCATCAGGTTTCAGTTCTATTTCCTGGGAAGGTCAGCGATTCGAAAACTGAATCTCCCACTGGTCTCCAGTCTTATGCAGAAAGTTCCCGTCTTCGTCCTCAAGGTCGACCGGAGCTCGCTGAGCGGAGCCTCTCCGAGGAAGCGAAGATGGATGTATGCGTCGGGAGCAGTAGCCTCGATGGGTCTGCCGTGGATTATTGTCCCGAGCAGTTTCTCGCTGGGACCCTACTGGGTCGGGGTCTTCTTTGTGATGCTCGTCCTTGGAAATACGCTGTTCACCCTTTATTTCAGCCCGAAGACAGGAGACCTCTATCGGGCTAACATGGTGAAGGGATAGCCCTCTCTCCCAGCACAGTGAGGGTATAGTGCCTGCCCTTGCGTAAATCTTTGGGAATCCGGATACTCCGGGTTGAGCCTGGCGGGAACAACCCTCATTAGCTCCCTTTGACGTGGATTCGAGTGGTACTACGTTCATGAGGGGTCGAAACTATCGTTCTCCGAGGGGCCAGCCGTTCACGCGGCTGAAGTACATACGTGGAAGCCCAGCGGTGAAAGTTTCCAAATTCAACATGGGAGACCTAGCCCTCAGCTTCCCGTTCAAGGTCCACCTTCTCGCACGTGAGGCCGTGCAGATACGCCACAACGCCTTAGAAT
>DATBWE010000064.1:0-6051 GCA_036514975.1 Bathyarchaeia archaeon | reverse complement strand
CATACGACGAATCCGTGAGCCCATACTACAGAAACATCCTTGTCAGACTGCCCGACGAACTTGTCCCGGAGGCAGACCGAGGCCCAACCCCATTCATCACACATTATGCAGCGTTCAACACAACATGCGTCCACCTTAGATGCCTGGTCAATCCAGGGGTCGCGGACGACAACTATCGGCTTTTGTGTCCTTGCCACGGGAGCCAGTACGCATTAGCCAGCGCGGTTCCTGTCAAGGGGCCGGCGCTCGACCTCGGCTTGAGACCTCTTCCCCGGATCAAACTGAGCCTAGATTCAAGCAACCAAATCATAGCTGAAGACCTGATTGGAGAGCCAGGGATTGGCCGCAGCCAAGTCTAGCAAGAAAGGCTTCCTGGACCCGATCATGGCCCTCTTCTGGTGGGCCTGGAGAAGGCTAGAGAGAACTATCCTTCTCGGAATCAAGATAGTCTTCCCCTCCCGCTTCATCAGCCCCCTAGGCTTCCTTGGCATGCTCACGCTCGTCGTCTTCATCATCCTCGGAGTAACCGGGGCGGTGCTCATGTTCCACTTTGAGCCGGCTTTCGGAGATTGCTCTCAGGGAAACCCGCAGACCTGCAACATCGCTTTCGAAAGTGTGGAAAGAATTACCAACGATGTCGGCTGGGGCTTCATGATGAGAAACATACACTACCACGCCTCCAACGCCATGGTCCTACTCGCAGTCATGCACATGTTCTACCAGTACTTCTCCGGAAGGTACAAGCTGAGGTATGAAATGCTCTGGATAACCGGAGTAATCCTCGGAGTCGTCACAGTAATTGAAGCATACACTGGCTACGACCTGATTTTCAACATACGAGGAACACTGGCAATCAACATCGGCCAGACACTAACCTTTTACAGCCCAGTAATAGGCGCGGACCTCGCCAGAATCATCTTCGGCTTCAGCTTCAACGATCTAGCCCTTCGGTTCTACGCCTTCCACGTCTTCATAGTACCAATAATCATGCTCGCCATCATGGCAGTCCATCTTCCCCGCAACCTCGTCCTAGACATACCAGTGTCCTCAGCAATAACCGGAATCATATTCATAATGGGAGGGCTATTCCCCGTCGAAGTAGGCATAAAGTACGACCCCGGAGCCCTGACGGAGATTACCTTTCCAGAATGGTACTTTACAAGCCTCTACTCCTTCATCAGGGTCAGGGGCCTCGACCCCTTTTTCGCCGGAGGAATAATCCCAGCCATCTTCATCGTCATCTTTCTCGTCGTGCCGATTTTTGACAGGGGAAAGAAGATTGCCATGATAGACCGGCCCTTCTGGATAGCTCTAGGGGTCGCAGCGCTAGGACAGATTGCCATAGTCACAGTCTGGGGCTTCAGGGCAGACAATCCTTTCCTGCCGTTAACGGACCCCAACCAGCTAGTAATCGACTCGCTTCTCTTCTGGGGCTCCATTCTGATAGCCTCAGCCCTCGCCTACGGTTCCGTCTACTCCTACGTCAGGTGGCGCCGCGCAAAAATCGAGCAACTGCGAGCCAACAGGCAGCCCATACCCATCCGTAAGGTCAAACCCTACCTCTTCTCCAAAGGAGAAGTATACTCCATGCTCGGCGGACTGCTCGTCCTCCAGGCCTTTCTGGATTTGGCGATCTTCCGGGCAGTCCTATCCGAACTCAACAATTTCGTCCTAATCGAGATAGGGCTCGTTCTGGTCGCCTTCGCCGCAACTGCCCATATATATCGTGTAACAAGCCAAGCCAAGTGAGAGCAGAAAAACAGTGCAAGTACCAAGGAAGCATTTCCCCGCGGTGGGGCTCCTCAGCCTCGTGCTGATCGGGGTAGCCGCAGGTTCAATCTACTACTACCAGTTCATTGTCCCGCAGGCGAAGAACTGCGCGGCGCCTGTCCATCGGGTCATTTTCATGCGCGCTCTAGTGCAAGAGACGCCCTTCAATGGATTCGCTATTACGGGTGCAGCCATTCTCAACGAAACGGGGTCTCCGCTCCCTGTCGCGGCTAACTACACGTCACAAGACCCAAGGCTCAACTTCACAGGAGTCCGACTCGAAAATTATACTGTGACCAGCCCAAAGACGATTGAGGCAAATGTCGGCGACAGGATAACCATCTATGTGTTGGCTGTCAACGCGACAATCCCTCCCCAGTATTCCTCAGCCTTGGGACACGGACTCGGAATTGACCAGTTCTCGATTCCAAACCCAATAAGGGTGGTCAGGTGGGGAACATGGGCAAGCACCACATTCACTGTAACGAATGAGGGTGTCTCGACAATCAGGTGTCTCCATTCATGTAGCGACCAGCATGCTTCGATGACAGGGTCGCTGGTAGTTGGTTGTGCGTGACCTGCTCAAACAAGAGCAAGTCACAAAGACTGTAACGAAGAGCATTCAGAGCTATTATGAGCTAGCCAAGCCGAGAATCGTATTTCTCTTAGTTTTCACTTCCCTAACAGCCACGTTCCTAGCCGGCAAAACCCTCCAGGTAATGATATCCCCCGTTCAATGGCTGATTATCGGAGCGGCCATAACAGCGGGCAGTGCGGGCTGTAATACTCTCACCAGCTATTTGGATAGAGATCTCGACGCGGTAATGATGAGGACCCGCCATCGTCCCATCCCCTCTGGGAGAGTATCACCCCGGAATGGGCTCGAATTCGGCCTGGCGCTGACCGGAATATCCCTAGTCCTCGCATTGTCGCTCAACCTCCTGGCCTTCGCCTGGATGGCTCTTGGGGTACTGGACAATGTGGTCGTCTACAGTATGCTGCTGAAAAGGCGCAGTCCCCTGAACATACTACTCGGAGGATTCAGTGGGGGCCTACCTGTTCTTTTCGGCTGGTCCGCGGTCACGCCGGGACTCCTAGGTAGCATCAGCCTGCTCCCTGTTCTGATGGCAGGACTGGTCTTCCTATGGATTCCAATTCACATTTGGTTTCTAGCAGTATCCTACAAGTCAGATTACGCGCAGGCCAAAGTGCCTATGCTTCCGGTTGTAATCGGAACAGAGCCGGCCCTTAGAATCATCACACTGTTCTCGCTGGTCTTCCTACCTTTCTCACTCGCCATATACTTCGTCGGCCAGTTCGGACTAGCTTACGCACTAGTCGCAGCTATCGGAGGGGTAGCGAACCTGATAGGCAGTGTTTACGTTCTGTTCAAGCCCACTGAGACCAACGCGTGGAGAATGTTCAAAATCTCCAGCCCGTACCTCTTCCTGCTCTTCCTCGGAATGATAATAGACGTGGCCCTGCGGGCCTAGGCCAGTAACCGGAACAAGGTTCCCATTCCTCTAGGCATCTGGCACATAACCACGTCCGCAATCCTCCTAGTCCCGATGAGCCTCAACAGTACATGGAAGAGGAAACCGTGGCCCATTAGCCTGTCGGAGGCTGTTCGCATGATCCTCGAATTCTCCATCTCTGTTCCAATCTGTTCCCTCCAAGCCGCTTCATAACTAGACAAGGGTGTTTGACTTTCGAAGTATCTTACCGCGGCCTCTCCCGCAAGTCTTCCGGTGACGAGAGCTGTCTGAATCCCTCCACCGTTAGTCGGCATGACCATACCTGCCGCATCCCCTACCGCCATAACCCTGTCAGTGTATGTCCGCGACAGCGGCCCGTCGACGGGTAGGCTGTCCGCAACCATCGAAGCTTTCCGTCCACCCTTGAGGCGGAACGCCGCGACCTTGTTCTTCTCAATAAACCCGTTCACCAGGTCGCGGATCTGCCACTCGCGCCTCACGTAGGGCTCGCGTATTCCGATGCCGACGTTTGCCCGCCGCTCGCCCTTTGGTATGATCCAGCCATAGCCCCCCGGCGAGTAGCGTGGGTCCATATACATCTCGACAACGTCCTGTTCCACGTCCAAGTCTGTCATGAGATACTCGATGTTCGTCGCGACAGAGTACGGGTTCGCGTACTCTTTCTCCGGCAGCCCAGCTAACGTTGCGGTCTCGCTCGGATAACCGTCAGCGGCGATAACAATCTCCCCATGGACAGCCTTGTCAGGAGACGGCCCGACCGTTGAAGCATCGCCGTTTGGATAGTAGTGTGCTTGGAGGCCCAGCTCGATTTCTGCGCCGTAGCTCCGGGCTTCGTCGCCGAGATGGCTTTCGAAGACGTGTCTGTCGAGGACGAATGATGGGAAGGAGAACTCGAAGGCCTTTCCCCTCGGGCTGATCACCCTGACCGCCCGGCATCTGTTGTCGATGGCCTCTTCCGGAACATCGAAGATCTCGGGACTCTTCACTTTCGGTACAAGTTTCATCATCTCCTCCTTGACCGCGAAAAACTCCCCGCACCGAACAGGTTTGCCAAGGACCTTCTTTTTCTCGAAGACCTTGACCTTCAAACCCTTCTTGGCCATGTAAACTGCTGCGGCTAGCCCGCCAGGGCCTGCTCCCACGACGACTACATCATACTTCGACCCTGGCATGGTCCTTGTTAGCTCCGGCCATCCTTCTTCGACGGACTCGATTTATGGGTTTGGAAACTGTTCTACAACTATTCTGCGAATAGATTTTATAGTTGGGCCGAACGGGCATCAGAAACCTCCAACCGAGCAGAAACGCGGGGACAATGCGAAGAAATGGTTCTTCTTGAGTTCATAGTCGCAGTATCACTCGCCAGCCTCTTGGTTGCGGGCCTGCTGGTCCGCTGGATCATGGCACGCGACCCTGGTAGCCCGAAGATGATGGAGATCGCGGACGCCATTCGCCAGGGTGCAGAAGCCTACCTTGGCAGGCAGTACCGGACAATCAGCATCATAGCGGTGATATTCGCGATAGTTTTCGCCATTGTTATTCGGGACGCAAACAACCCCTGGCTTGGCGTGGAAACAGCTGGCGGTTTCATCATCGGAGCTCTCTGCTCCAACCTCGCTGGATACATTGCCATGTACATATCCGTCAGGTCAAACGTCCGGACAGCGAACGCGTCCATGTCGGGCCTAGACCCGGCGCTGAAGATAGCCTTCCGGGGAGGAATGGTTTTCGGACTGTCGGTGGTCGCCATGAGCCTGATTGGAATAGCAGGGCTATTCCTGTTCTTCAGTACCGTTCTCAGAGTCCCCACAGAGAACATTCCCATCCTGATGGTAGGGTTTGGGTTCGGGGCCAGCTTCGCAGCGCTCTTTGCCCAGTTGGGAGGGGGAATATACACGAAAGCGGCTGACATGAGCGCCGACCTAGTTGGCAAACTCGAAGCGGGAATACCTGAGGATGACCCGAGGAACCCGGCTGTGGTTGCTGACCTAGTAGGCGACAATGTGGGCGATATCGCGGGGAGGGGAGCAGACCTCTTTGAGTCGATCACGGGCGAAAACATCGGAGCGATGATCCTGGGGGCTGGCCTCCTAGTCTTTGCAGCTTCAATTCCAGGCTACAACATTTTCAACTGGGTCATGTTTCCGCTCGTCGCTAGGGCCTTCGGGCTCATCGCCGCCATGATAGGTATGTTCTTTGTCTATGCGAGGGGACGACAGGACCCGTTCAAGTCTCTAACGAGGGGCCTCCTAGTAACCGCGGTCATCGCCATGTTAGGGTTCCTAGTGCTAACCATAGTCCTGCTTGGGACTCCGGCAGACCCCTACGCCAACATCAGCCTGTTCTTCGCGGCTCTAACCGGAATCACCGCAGCCGTCCTCATCACGTGGATAACAAACCACTATACCAGCTACACGAAGAAGCCCGTCCTAGAAATCGCCAAAGCAGCGGAGTCCGGACCGGCACCTGACATCGCAACGGGCATAGCGGTAGGAATGGAGTCCACCGGGCTCTTCGTCCTCGTTATCGCAGGCGCTATCTTGGTTTCATTCGTGCTCGGCGCTGGACTAGATGCTCTCATCACCCCTGCCGCCTACCCGGCAAGAGTAGGCCTCGGAATCTACGCCACAGCCATAGCCACTATGGGAATGCTATCCGTGACGCCCTTCATCCTGGCAATGGACGGGTTCGGCCCGATAACCGACAACGCAGCCGGTATTGTTGAAATGTCGGGTCTACCGAAAGAGCAACGAGAGATAGGAGACCTGATGGACTCGGCTGGCAA
>DATBWE010000063.1:0-2798 GCA_036514975.1 Bathyarchaeia archaeon | reverse complement strand
GCCAGGGCCGCCACTATGGAGCTGTCCAGTCCCCCGCTTAAGTAGACCCCGACAGGGACATCAGACATCAACCGGTTCTCCACCGCACGCACTAGTTCTTCTCGAATCTTCTGAATCGCCTCTTCCTGGGTGAGAATCATGTCTTGAAAATCAGGAATAGAGTAGTATCTTTGAAAGCCGTTGGAGCACGTGTAATAGTGGCCCGGTGGAAACTCGTGAATGTCATCGGTAGCCTTGAGGAGACCCTTCATTTCTGAGGCAAAGTAGAACACGCCATCATCCTCAGCATAGTACAAGGGCTTAACGCCAAGGCGGTCCCTGGCGAGAAGCAGATTCCCGCCCTTAGTTACGGCGAAAGCGAACATACCGTCAAGGAAGTCAACAGCTTTCTCGCGTTTGTCCTCGAAAAGGTGAAGTACCGTTTCCGTGTCCGACCTAGTACGGAATGAGTGGGATGTTAGCCTGGCCCGGAGGGCTTGGTGGTTGTATATCTCTCCGTTGCAAACGACCAGCCCGTCTCCTTCTTCGTTGTAGATGGGTTGCTTTCCACCTTTCACGTCGATGATGGAGAGCCTGGTCTGTCCAATTGCCATGTGATCGTCCAAGTGTACACCCAAGTCATCGGGCCCGCGGTGTCTCATCTGGTCGAGCATAGTTCTGAGAAGGGTCTCGTCCGAACGACCGATCATCCCCGCGATGCCGCAGATGTTGCGTCACTCTCCTTTGAGGACAAGGGAGCGTATCTGTTCAACCGTCATCCCTGCTAGTCCTACCTTGTCCACAGTTCTGCCTTCTTTCCAGTAGTCGGAGCCGTGCAGGGTGCATGCTAGATGGACCAGGGCGTCGATGGTAGGCGTCGGCACGTTCAGCAGATCGCCCAGCGATGACATGGGCACAAGGCTCATCGGTACATCTTCCAGGAGATAGCGGTGTATCAGCGTCGCGGGAGCCTTTACTCCTCTGTAGCCGGCGGTGGCCTGTATTGCTTCGTAAAGTGTCCTTCCAGGCGAGTCGTATGCTAGGTACAACCATTGACGGGCTGTGTGCAGATGAATCCCGAGAGCCTCTCCAAGGGCGAGACGTTCCGCGTCGAGAGCCTCTAAGGCCTTTCCGACAGATGGTGTCACTCCCTCAATGTAGTATTCAAAGTTCGTGTGCTCGTCTTCGATTCGGGCCGCGTTGAAGATGGTAATCGCCGGGTGGAATACTGCTCCAATATTGTCCAGGCTCGTCTCTAGAACGTTTGTTCCTGCTACGAACTGGGGGAAGACTTTTCGAATGACCTTGAGAACGTCGGGAGTCTTGTGAGCAGGAATGGCGGCTAGAGGAACGGAGTTCTTGATCTCGAAGATCCTGGCCTTTGCAAACTCCTCATGCCTCGAGACATAGATGAAGGTCTGAGTCTCCGCGACGACCACGTCCGCCTTGACGTTCTTCTCGCGCTTCAGTATGTACTGGAATTCCACTGCGCCGAGTGTTCTACCAGGGTTGAGAATTACTAGTTGACCGTCGCGAAGGTAGGGTGCACACTTCTCGGCCAGTGACCTGTGTGCAATGGCTGGGACCACCACCATTATGATGTCGGCGTCGGAAACGGCCTCCTTGATGTCATTGGTGGCTTTCTCAAAGACCCCGAACCCTTCCACTTCTCCCTCGACCTGAACTCCTCCCCGTGCCAGAATGAGTTCTATCCGCTCTTTGCTGCGAGTGTAAATTCGGACGGGGTAGCCTAGGATGGATAGATGGCCCGCCATGGCCAGGCCTCCGTGTCCAGCTCCTAGGACCGCGAATCTGGGCTTGCTTTCCAATTTAGACCGATCTCTCCGCTTCGAAGAACAGTTGATTTGCCTTTTGAAACCAGCCCCTGCCACTACCCTGCGCCATATTTCCCGGGAGTGGCCCTTTCCGGAGAACCGCTTCCTCCGCTCCGAGCCTCACTTCGATTGTGGTTCCATCGCAGGCACGGGTCTTTGTCGGCTCGTGGGCTTTGTTAGACATATCTTACCGTTCTGTCTTATCTAAATATTAAAATACCTGTCCCGCGGATGGGCGGTGTGAGGAAAAACAGAATGTCAACTGGACAACCAACCCCTGTTGCAGCCGCGGAAGCGAGGCTTCGCATATCACAAAGGCCTGAAGTCGCTAAGGGCGAAGCTAGGATACCCAAGGACGTGCTACCGAAGCTGGGGATAACCGAGGGACAGAACATGGCAATCGAGTACATGGGTAAACGGGCTCAAGTACGAGTAAGAACACCCCCCACCCAGCCTGACAGGCTGGAATGCAACCCAGAAGACCTCAGGACCATCGGAGCGCCAGACGGCGCCGAGGTCATCCTGAAACGGGCCTAAAGCGTCCCGAGACAAAATCCCTAAACCTATTCCCTCTTTTTCCAGAGTCGATTCATCGACCCTCCCTCATAAGTGGGCCCGTAGCGATGTATGAAAAAGGGTAAGCAATGTTGGCTTTGACCGTCGACATTGGCAGCACCTTCACCAAGGCGATTGTGCTGGACATCAGCCAAGAAACTATAGTTGCCAGAAGCACCGAGCCCTCGACAGTCGAAAGAGATGTCAGCGTCGGCCTAGAGAGGGCGCTGGAAAAGATGGATAGTTGGGGGAGCCTCAAAGGTAGACTCGAGCTCAGACTCGGGTGCAGCAGCGCAGCAGGGGGATTGAAAATCGCGGCCGTCGGGCTCGTCCCAGAATTGACAGGGGAAGCCGCCAGACGAGCAGCGCTGGGAGCAGGGGGGAAGGTCATAGGCGTCTATTCACACAGGCTGAACAAGGATGACGTGA
>DATBWE010000062.1:0-3652 GCA_036514975.1 Bathyarchaeia archaeon | reverse complement strand
TATGCTTGTCGGGCCTGACGCTCTTTCAGAAGGCCAACGAGTAATTTTGGAGGCTGCCAAGATGATTAAGGAGGATTTTCTCATGCAGCATGCCTACCACCAGGTTGACAGTTACTGCGACCAGCGCAAGACCTACAACATGATGAGACTCATCGTCAGGTTCTACAAGCTAATGCAGAAAGCAGTCGATGAAGGAGTCCCCCTGCAGAAAATCATCGAGCTGCCTTCCAAAACCGAGATCACCAGAATGCGTCTCCAGCCCGCGGATAAATTCGAAGGCTTCACAGAAGGCCTCTTCGGACGATTGAACAAGGAGTTCAAGCCACTCCTGGAGAAATGATCTAGATGTCGCTCTCAGGCCTCGAGTACTCGACAATCCGAGAAATTTCGGGACCACTTCTTTTTGTTGAATCAGTCCGTGGCGTAGGATACGGCGAACTCGCAAGGATCAGGACCCCTACCGGTGAAGAACGGAGAGGACAGGTCCTAGAAATCGGCGAGGGAATCGCGGTTGTCCAAGTCTTTGAAGGAACATCCGGGCTCGACGTCGCCAAGACAAGCATACGTTTCACGGGCGAGACCGTCAAGCTCCCCGTCTCGTCCGACATGCTCGGAAGAATCTTCGACGGCAGCGGACGCCCGATCGACGGCGGGCCACGAATCATTCCAGACGACTACTCGGACGTTCACGGGTATCCGATCAACCCGTTCGCCCGAGAATATCCACGGGAATTCATCCAGACAGGGCTCTCCGCAATCGACGGCATGAACACCCTCGTCAGGGGGCAGAAGCTCCCGCTCTTCTCAGCCTCCGGCCTACCCCACAATGCGATAGCCGCCCAGATCGCTCGTCAGGCCAAAGTCCGTGGAACAGAAGAATCCTTCGTCACCGTTTTCGCCGCAATGGGAATTACGGCAGACGAGGCGCGGTTCTTCCGCGAAGACTTCGAGAAGCAGGGAGCGTTCGACCATGTGACGATGTTCGTCAACCTTGCAGACGACCCAGCCATAGAACGAATACTCACGCCTCGCCTAGCGTTGACCGCTGCAGAGTATTTCGCAGTAACGCTAGGAATGCACGTCCTCGTCATCCTAACCGACATGACGAACTATGCTGAAGCTTTGAGAGAGATTTCCGCAGCGCGCGAAGAGGTCCCCGGGAGAAGAGGTTATCCGGGGTACATGTATACAGACCTCGCCTCAATCTACGAACGAGCAGGCAGGCTTCACGGGTCCAAGGGCTCGATTACGCAGATGCCGATTCTAACTATGCCGGGAGACGACATGACTCATCCCATCCCAGACCTCACCGGCTACATCACCGAGGGACAGATATTCATCGACAGAGGTCTCCACAGGAAAGGAATCTACCCGCCGATCGACCCGTCTCCGTCGCTGTCGAGGCTAATGAAGGAAGGCATCGGGAAAGGAAGGACTCGAGAAGACCACCGAGAGGTTTCAGACCAGCTGTACTATGCTTACGCTGAGGGGAGAAGTTTCAGGGACCTTGTCGCGGTCGTGGGAGAGGAAGCATTATCTGCGCGGGACAAACTATACCTTAACTTCGCTGAAAGTTTCGAACGGAACTTCATCAGCCAAGGTGTCTACGAGGACAGGGATATTGACTCGACCCTTGACCTCGGCTGGAACCTGTTAAGCGTACTTCCAGAGACTGAGCTGAAGCGTATAGACCCGTCCACGATCCAAAAGTACCACCCCAAGCATCGTGGGAAGGCCAACTAGTGTCGGGGATTATCGCTGGTGCGCGTCCTACACGGATGGAGCTCATCGCCCTCCGGAAGAGGCGACGCATTGCCGAGAGGGGCGGTGACCTGCTCCGGGAGAAGCTGGACGCTCTGATGATAGAGTTCTTCCAGTTCGCCCGGGAAATCACAGCGTTGCGAGCAAAGACGCAGGATATACTCGCTCAGACTTACCAGAAGTTCATCGAAGCTCAGATGCTGATGGGATTTCAACGAATGGAGGAAACAGCCTTGACTGTCCAGGACAGGTTTGAGGTTGATGCCTCCACGCGTAACGTGATCGGGGTCTCTATACCCTACGCCCAAGTCAGGGTGAAACCTCTCGAAGGCTATCCTTATTCCATGATCGGGACTTCTGCGAAATTGGACGAGGCTGTTGCTCTCATGGCGGAGGCTGTCAAGAACGTTGCCGAACTGTCTGCAGCTGAGGCTGCGATTCGCCGATTGGCTGAGGCGATTGCTGCGACGAAGAGGCGTGTCAACAGTCTAGAGTACATGGTGATTCCGCGGATTCAGAACACTATTCGGTACATTGAAATGTCTCTGCAGGAGAGGGCTCGGGAAGACTTCTTCAGGCTAAAGAGGATAAAGCAGCGTTTGGAGGCTGAAGAGGAACTCCAGGCCCGGCCCATCAGAGTCGTGTCCTCTTAGACCCGCCCGGTTCCTGTAGCATGTCGTCCCAGGTTTTCACTTTGTGAAAGGGTGAGAGGAGGTACTCGGCAAAGACCGCGTCGAGAACCGCTAGCCCTCCCGATTTGAACAAGGTGATTCTGTCCAGGGACCGTTCCTTGAATATGGGGTGGACCAGCAGGTCTCCTAGCTCGTTGACGTCTGTTTCATTGATTGCACCTTCTCTGAGGGGTATGAGTATGTCTCCGTAGGTTTTGAGGGCCTGCGGCTTCGAGTCCACAACTATTGTTGAACGTTTGACGAGTGGTGTGTCGGTCTCTCTCGCGTCTGGAAGCGCGGCGCCGATGGCGTTGACGTGGGCCCACGGCTTAACCAGTTCTCCGGGAAAGAGCGGGGTTTTGGAGTTGGTAGCTAGAACTAGTATGTCCGAGTCCGCCAAGACCTCCTCAGGAGAGTCCGCAGGCCTTACTGTCGTCTTGTAGGTTCTGGATGTTTTCCGGGCGAAGGCTTCCCGGGAAGCCTTGTCTCTGGAGTAGGCTGTTATCTCTCTGATGTCGCGTATCTGGCGTATGGCAGGGATATGGGCCTCTGCCTGTCGGCCTGTTCCGAATATTCCCAGGTTCATGGCGTCGTCTCGTGCTAGGAGGTTTGTGGCAACTGCGGAGCTGGCCGCGGTTCTTAGAACTGTCAGGTTTTCCGCTTCCACCTCTGCCACTTCGCGGCCTGTGGATGCGTCGTACATGTGCACCGTGGCCATAACCGAGGGGAGGGTGCGTTCGGGGTTGTTGGGGTTGTACCTAGCGATCTTGACGCTTATGGTTTTGAGCCCGGTTACGTGGCTGGGCATGGCGTAGACTGAGGTTCCTTCTGGGCTGGTGAGCCAGGACCTTTCGGGGTTGAGGGCCTGTTTTGTTGAGAGTTTGACGTACGCTAGTTGGGCGAGCTGGATGGCTCTGTGGAGGGGTATTTTCTTTGCGACTTCTTCTTCTGTTATGTACACTTTTTCGACTGGCATTGTTCCGGCCTCGTAGTCAGCGATTTCCTCCAAGAGAATCGTTCTCTTTACCATATGAGACAGGTGTTCGGGGCTGTGCGAATTGTTAGTTTGTAGAGAGATGTGAAGATGGTTCGGGTTTTGGTGTTCTCTTGTGTCTCGGGTGGGTGTTGGCCTTCTGCGACTTTCTTGGGGGATGGAGGGCTGTTTGTGTGGGTCGGTGTGCTGGCTGGGGGTTTGAGGGGTCTTGCGGCGCAAAAGTTTG
>DATBWE010000061.1:0-3044 GCA_036514975.1 Bathyarchaeia archaeon | reverse complement strand
CGACAGGATCATTATTGCAGTGGGAAACGCGTCGATTCTGACATCTCTCTCCGTTGCATCATCGTGCTCTGGGGCTTCCTCGTGGGCGTAGGCCACTGATGCCATAGGCAGCGCTAGTAGTGCCAGTAGCAAGGGCGCAAGAATTTTCCTCAGTTTTCGCACCTCTTTGGAGAAGCATGCGCAAAACCGGCTGATAACCCGTCAGTTCGACAAGGCCCGAACACTGGAATGTTCAGGGTTCGAGAAGGCCCGAACTCACGCCGCGCGAACATAAGCAATCACGATACTCAAGTATGCTATGACCAGGCTGATGACGGCGGCCTTGTCAAGCCTGAGGCCCTTCAGCACGCTCACGATGCGCGCTAACAAGGCCAACGACCACGCCTGAGCCAGGACAAGTACGACCCTCGACAGCGCGATAGTGGTCAGCCCTGGCGCCTGCAGGGTCAGTGCCGTAGCAAGGTCCCACCATGCCACGAACACCAGCAGAGGAACCAGCGCGTAGGCTGTTCCGAGGAGGAGGACGAGATGCTCTCCGTTGCGCCTGAAGACAAGGGTCGCTATCCCATCCGCAACAGCGTAGACCAGCAGCCAGTTCCCGAGGAAGCCCAGGCCCAGCAGCAGGGGACTCTGGCTGCTCGAATTGAGGAACAAAGCCACAGTCTCAAGCCCCGCCTGGTAAGTAGAGAACGCCCCTAGTCCCAGAACCACAGCTGCTAGTGCGACAGCTACCGGGGACAAAGACTGGATGGAGGCGAGAAGGCGGCTGGGGAAGAGGAAGCGCAGACCTTTCTCAATGCCCGTCTGAGTAGAAGGAAGACTATCAGCAAGTACGCCGGTGCTCTGAACATACTCCGCCGACCGGAGCTTCCGGTACGCGTCCTTCCCTGCCTCCGTCAGCACGTATCGTTTCTGGGAGTCCTGCGCCACGAGTCCGGCCAGCATGTCAAAATGGTAGTAGAGCGTCCCGACCCGGACATTCAGACGACTCTTGATCTGTGTGAAACCAGTAGGACCCTCGTCTCCCAACAACTCCACAACCTGTCGTCGCAGAGGATGCGAAACGATACCGTACAGGTAGAAGAGGTCCCGCGACGCGCCCTTTGTCACAAGCCTTGGACCCCGCGCCGCCTTAGGCTCTTGGAACCTGAACCGTTCAGTGTCGAACTGGAGACCTTCCCGCTGAGCCAGTTCGCCCAACGCCACGTCTATGCCCGACTTGCTTAAGGGTCGTCCCTCCTGGTCCACGATCAGTGCAGGCTCTTTGTCTCTACGCTGCTGTTGGTACTCGTGGAGTACGCGTATGGTTTCCCTCCCGAGCCTAACCCGTTCCACATGTCCATCCAGTCTGAGTTGGAGTATGCCGCTGACTCGGTCGATGTCGGACAACAATATCGTAGACAGATCGACATTTCGCCCTTCTAGGTCCCGGACCAACATCACAAGTAACCGCTCTTGGGCCGTTAAGGTGCCCCGCAGGAGCTGGTCCAAGTGGTTCTGCGAGAGCGGCAAGGCTGGGACCCGTGCGAAGACATGCTAATTCGGGGTTCCTATTTGAACCCGGGGCCAGCCATCGATAGTGGGAGGTCCCGGATAGTTTCGTACACAGCAACTGGAGAGCGAAAGAACCCGCGCAGAAAAACGGCGAAACAATTTTTCCAAATATTCCTTTCTAGACCTCCGGGCCCTGTCATCGCCGCCCAGCTACGCCCCTGACACGATAACATAACCCAGAACCCGTTACCTCCCCACCTTACCCTCCGATACAGAACTCCAAAGACAACTCTAGACCAGAAACACTCACGGGTCACTGACCGCGCTAATGCTACCGAAGATTAGACGAACCACCAGAACTGCAATAGCCATACTGCCACCCATGCTCCAGAAACTGGCCCGTTCCGCCTACAGACTTTGGCCTCGCTCCCGCAAAAGAAGCTTCAAGGCCAACTTTAGAAAACCTGTTCCGCTATGGTCTCTCCTGTTCATCCTTCTACTAGGCTCCGCGTCAGGAATCGCGGCCTATTCAGGGCTCGTCCAGATCTCGGCCGAGTCACGGTCCCAAAATTCCCCCGACTTCACCATCGCAGCCCTCCCGGCCAGTCAGAGCATACCCCAGGGCCAGCTTGCAACCTTCAACGTGGACCTAGCTAGTCTAGAGGACTTTGCAGGAAGCGTAACGCTGACCGTCTTCATGTCGCCGAGCGCGCAGAACATTTCCATCGCCCTCAACCCGGTAACAGTCTCACTGTTTACCGGCTCAGCAACCTCCGGGCTGACAGTGGCCATAGGCCAAGCAACCCCCGTCGGCAGCTACACGCTGAACGTTACAGGTACTAGCGGAAGGCTGGTCCGCTCGGTCCTGACCTTTCTCTTAGTCACGCCGCCTCCTCCCCCTGATTTCTCCCTGTCGGCGTCACCGCCCTCCCTAACCATGACAGCAGGCTCATCCGGTTTCTCCGCGATCCTGGTCACCAGTATTGGCGGCTTCGAGGGAAACGTAACTTTGACGGTTGCGGTAACTCCGGTGGTTTCCAATCGTCCGACTACGTCTCTGACCCCTGTCCAAGTCACGATTTCTCCAGGTGGCACTCAGGGGTCGAACCTAGTCATCAATACAGCCAGCAATACCCCGCGGCTCACGTACACCGTTCTTGTAGTGGGGACGAGTGGCTCCACCTCCCACAGCCTCGCCATCGCCCTAGTAGTCCAGTAACCTAGGCCTGTTTTTTCGGAGACGGCGCGCTTTCCACACGCAAACGCGCCAGAACAGCCCCAGAACACGCCGTTTCAGCCAAAAAACGACAATCGGACATTAACCATTAGTAGGCCTCCAGACGCCGGGCGCACGAAAGAACAGAACAGCAAAGCAAACCACAACCATGTTCCTCTTAGGACACAGCTGCTGGAGTTACCTCATCAGCAAAGCCACCGGTCAAAAGCTCAACGTGAATCTTCCCCTCTACCTCGCCCTTCTTTCAGGGGTCCTGCCGGACTTTGACATTTACTTCCAGCCCATCCTCCAGCACCACACGTACACCCACTCC
>DATBWE010000060.1:0-7174 GCA_036514975.1 Bathyarchaeia archaeon | reverse complement strand
CACCTTGACTGCGAAAATCGACCTAACCACTCTTTCTCGAGACGGCCTAAGGAAGCATTTTGCCACGGTAGCTCGTCGCGCCGCCAAGCGGGTACTGGCCCAGTATCCAAACACACTAGCTATCGCTGTCGATGGTAGCGTGGGCCGCGACCGCCCCTTGCCCTATAGCGACGTCGACATCTTCGTCATAATGCCTCCCGGGCGAAGACCTACTCCAATATCCTACTTTGACAGCGGCTGCCTTGTAGGCGTAGGCTTCAACACATTCAACAAAAAGGGCAAAGTCGGACTCCCCACATCAGCGAAGGGAATCGACTTCTTCTGGGCACGCGGAGGATCACTAACCTCCAAGATACTGTACGACCGGAAGGGCATCCTGAAGCGTCACCTCAAATTCCGTCGAAGCTCCGGACCGCCCGGAAGCACCGTAGAGGATATCCTTTGCGATTCCTACTATAACATAATCGAATACGCAGGCAAGCTCAGAAACGGGTGGCACGTCCGAGACGAATACCTCACTAGGTACGCCGCGAGAA
Source organism: Bathyarchaeia archaeon (assembly GCA_036514975.1). Lineage (GTDB taxonomy): Archaea > Thermoproteota > Bathyarchaeia > 40CM-2-53-6 > 40CM-2-53-6 > BA-19. Next base: position 6,638 of record DATBWE010000060.1, on the reverse strand, counting down.
TAATCGCGGAACGGTCGCAGAACGCATTGATGGCCCTCAACCAGATCTCGCCACCAAGCGAAAACATAGTCTGGCACCTAGTCATGAAGGCGAAGAAGAAGCCTCCACACTTTAGGGCCGATTATCCAATTGCCCTAGGGCTAAAAGGAACTGGTAAGACTCGAGAAGTGTTTGTCGCAGCCCTGCGACTGGCCCAGGAATCGCTCCGCCTCATCAGAAAAGAATCCGGCGGAACTGTTACTCATAGAAACTTTCGGACCCTCCTCGCGCAGCCCCTAGAAACTCTCGGACTATAGCCCCTTTCGCCTACTGACGAAAACGGGCCATTTGTCTAGTCACAATCTCCGACCCCCGCGTGGAGGCCTTTCTTCCAAGAAGGCCCGCTAGGAAACTGGCATGGTAGGGAGGTGCCTTTGGAAGAGACGCAAGGACCTTCTGCATCTGAGAAAAGAGCCGGCTGTAATACTTTCTCCGGGGGTCCCTGTCGTCCTTCAGCCGCCAGTTCAGTTGCGTGTAGACGGCTTCTCTACCGTCACCGTTCCAGTCCTCGACTATGGCGTCGGCTTCGAGTCCGAAGTTCCTGTTCCTCTTATGGAGAGCCGTGTACAGTGCGAAAGCCACCCTGGAAGGTGGAGAGAAGGAAATGTAGCCTCTCTCGTGCCGGTCTATTCTCTTCCGCGGGTTCGTCGGGTGCCCACCACTACAAGACGAGAACGTCGTGTACCCCTTCTCGTTCAAGAATAAGATTAGGTCTCTGATTGCTGGATCGATACGTCTAACGTTATGGTCTAGTTCAAGGTTCTTCCAGTTTGAATCATCGAAGTCTCCCCACTTCTCAGAGTGGGCACGGGGAAGAAACTCGCCCTTCACAGTCGCACTAACTCCTGGCCGGTCTATCGGACCCGCTGCCTGAAAACCATTACCCTATCGTAGTGGACCCCTGCAAGGCCGTGGCCTCCCAAGAAACTATGAAGCCTTAGGAGGCCGGTCTTTTGCTTCAGCCTTTAAATAAAGAAACTAGGCCTCCTCTCTCCATGAAATGGGTGACGAGGGAGAAGGCTAAAGTTGACCGGATAGCCTGCCCGTGGCTCATAGCCAGGTTCGTAGACAACCCGGCAGAGTTCCTGTTCGTCCCAGCGGACCAGGTTCTCAAAGTGGCCAAAGAGAAAGGCGCAGTATCCTTTGATGCGCCGGGAGCAGAGCTGACCCATTATCGCGAAGAAGGGTACGAATACGTGAGCTTCGATGCTATCATCAGGAAATACAAGCTAAGCGACCCGGCCCTTTTGGAACTGGCCAAGATTGTCCGGTCTGCCGACGCTGAACCGCCTGATGCAGTGCCTGAGGGCGCAGGGCTTGAAGCCGCCGCGTTAGGCTTCAGAAAAATCACCAAGGACGATCATGAGAACATGAAACTACAGTTCCCACTCTATGATGCTCTCTACGCTTACTGCAAGTGGAAAGTGGAGCAGGGAGGCCGGTTAGAACACGCGCAACAGCCACAAGTAGCCTAGCGTCTCGCTCTCACTCCCCCAAGCCCCATGGGTCAAGACCAGGTCTGTGGGTCCTGTTTGGGAAGTTGCACGTTTCGGAATGTAGCGTATAGGAGTAGGTCGTATGCTATCTTGATGCCTCCCCCCAACAGGAAGGGGGTCCCAGAAGCAACTCCCAGGGCAAGGAGGTAGCCTGCTATCGAGGGGCTTATTGACTGGGATATGTTTCGTGAAAGAGTTGTGATGCCTGCGGCCGGAGTCCTCTCGTCCACAGGAACAAGAGCCATCGTGTAGGCTTGGCGTGTTGGCACATCCATCTGGCTGAGGCTCTGACGGGCGAGATAGAGTCCCACCGCGACTGGAAGAACGGGGGCGAAAGCGATGCTCGCCAAGAAAATGTTAGAGATGATGTGTGTAGAGACCATGGTCTTCAGGAGCCCAATACGATCTGCTATTCGGCCAGCAGCGAGAATCGACACTGCTGTAACTGCTTGGCCTAGGGCGATTATCAGGCTGAGAGAGGATAGGTTCACTCCGAACCGGAGGAAGAACCATAGTGAAATGATGCTCTGTATTACGAAGCCCCCTGCGAAAGAGTCCAGCCCGAAGAGAACGGATAGTTTCAGAACTACCCTACGCGAAGAACGCGGTAAGCTTATCCTCGACCTGCTTTCGGATGACGGGGCTTCTACTCTGAGGCCAAGGGCCTGGTAGATTGTTGCTAGTACAATCCCGGCGGCAACCACCAACGCGAAGACTGGGAGGAAAGAGTCGCGAGTAGAGAAGCCGAGTTCTCCCTGCAGCAGCCCGGGAACCAGTGCACCAAGGGACCCCAACGACAGGCCGACATATCCCACGAAGTTGTACACGCTGAAGGCCCGGTTGCGGGCAGCCTCAATAGTAACCTGTGGTATGATGGATTGTTCGACTGAGAGAAAGGGTCCGACTTCACCGCCCGTAAGGCTGAGGCTGCCGATGAACATCCCGACAGCGACTAGAACAAAGTCGGATGTGATACCGAGGATAATCCCGGTCAGGGCCGTAAATAGGCTGAGTAGTGAAAGGGTCTTTTTCCGGCCTAGCCTGTCAGCGAACAAGACAACGAAAATGGTGGAGAAGACCCCTCCAAGAATCGCGGACGATAGAACAATCCCGATCTGAAACGGCGTGAAACCTACGCTTGTGAGATAGATGACAAGGGAGACAGTCAGTATACCGTAGGTGAAGGTGCGGAGAAACTTGGCTGACAGGAGAAGTATGCCGTCTCGGCCGGGAAAAAGGGACTGTTTCCGAATCCTACTCTTCGACACTATCTGAGCCGTCCCGACGCTTTCAGGACCCTGAGGGCGTTCAGTGTTATCATCTCGTTCGGACCTTTGCGGCCCCAGTCCACCACTTCCACGTTAGAAACAATCCTCTTCTTCCCCGTCACACGGACCCTTCCTTTCGGAGACCAGTAGTACCCGCCCGGCCGCCACCGGCCGTCTGACAGTCGCTTTTTCTCAACAATATCGAGAGCCTCCCTTGCCCTCGGGTCTCCAATCATACCCGCGAGATGCAGGATCCTGAGAGCCTGGAGGATGTCATAGTGCCAGTACAGCGGATGGTGAAGCTTCAACCATTCAGGATTGGATATCTCCCCCGTTGTGCAGGAGCGGAAGAGCCGGTGCCTAAGAAAGAATTCGGCAGCCTTCCTCGCGGCCTTTGAACAATCCTTGTCGCCCGTGGCACGATGGTATTCAACTAGCCCCCATAATGTCGCCAGAGTCTCGTAGAAGGAGGAGTGTTTCACCTCCTCCCTATCATCACAGTTCCACCCGCCATCAGGCCACTGCCACTCAACCAGCGACTGGGCGAGCTGTTTCACACGCGGGTCCTCTGCAAGGCCCAGGCGACTGCACACTCCGAGAGCATTTCCCTCCATTGAAGCGTGGACCCTCCAGAGCCCGTTCTTCCTCCGGTCACTTCGATATTCCTGGGACCCTCCAGCGAGCCACCTCAAAACCTGGTCTGTTGCCTTTACCGCGGCCCTGTGACCCGCCGGGATTCCTAGCTCTGCTAGTGATATGAGACGCCAGTGCGCCCCAGTCCATTTCTTGTACGGATGGACCCCAAACCCGCCATCGCTCCGCTGTCCCGAAAGCAGCGCCTGGACCCGCGGTCCCTTGACGATACCGCGTCTTGCGGCCTCAACCTCCTCGGAGTCTTCAGGCTCGTCAAGGACCTCCGTCAGCGTGAGATATAGTATTGAGGGATCTTCCGAGTCGAGCAGCCAGGTGACAGCCGGGTCAACACGGTCCATTCTCTCCACTCCTTCAACAGAGTCTCTTCCTACGGAAAGATTAGAAGAATATAGGTGGTATGGGTGGAAGGCCCGACTTCTCAGAGCCGGCCTGACTTCTGGTAGATAATCAGGGATATCCTGCTAGTTCTTCTCCAGAGACCACGTCCTTAACGTAAATCGCTCGGTAGGGGCATGAAATAGCTGCTATGATGATGGTCTCACCGTCAACCGTTCTCTCGACCACGTCCTTGATTCCGAGCGGTTCCGAGCCTTTCCGTCCCCATCCCAGCTGTTTTGTGTCCAGAGAAAATATTGAGGGCGCAACTGAGACGCAACTCTCCGCTCCAGCGCATTTACTCTGGTCGATTCGCACGACAAGCTTTCTTCCATCCGAAGACATGATCTGCTTCTCTCCTCTCCGCTGAAGAGCGGCGACCTTCGTCTCAGAGAGGCGAAGAATCACATCTGAAAAGCTCTCTCCCTCTCTCTTCGCCTTCATCAGCCTCCCCAGACTCTGCTCGTCCAGCGTGACCGTCCTTTCCTCGGCTCTCTCTGCCATATTCACACTAGAGAGCAAAGTTGCAGATAAGAAGTTTGAAGCGCATATTCCGACCCTCTTGAGGAAGTGGTTCACCGTGAGAAATGGTGAGCATGTCATCCCAATTGTCAGTTAGAACCCTGGAGTCTCCTTACGCTGACGGTTACGAATACTCCTCCACCAAACTCCGCCTCATCTAGGACCTTAACCCTGGCAGGAAGGAAACGGTGAAAACGGTAAGAGCGCAGTAGAGCGGCTTGACGCTTATCATCCTTGCTGGCGCCCCTCAACCATTTGGAATACAGCGGAAACCGTCTCCCGTACAATCGTTCCGCCCTGACCGCTTCAGCTCCCCCTGCTTCAGCACATGTTCCGAAGAGCTGCAATCCCCTGTCTGGGGCACCCCAGTTCTGAGAGGAACGGAAGATGGCCATGGCCATCGAGGAATTCCTCGAAATGTTTCTGGAGTGAACTGACGCAAGATCCGAGAGGAAGTACAGCTCAATATCGGGAGAGTAGCAGAAGTACGCGGTGTTGATGTGAGCCCTATTCAACCGGTTGACGGTTGACATCGAACATAGCATATTCTCCCGAAGAATGCGAAATATGCTCTTCCTGACTCGACTCTCCGAGAATCCCCTACTGACGAGACGAACTTTCATCGGACAAGCTGACCCTAAGCACTACATCTAAAGGTGATATCCCAGTCCAAAGTAGTATGGTTCCTAGGTCCTCAGACGAGTGTTTCGTACACCCCAAGCTACTGGGGCCCCTTCGCAAGGCCCGAAGCAGAGGGTCCATGCTGGTACTTCACCTGCCAGGCCCTCCTGAAGGACCCGACTTGCAGATAGAAGCTCAGAAGCAGAAACGCGCTAAGACCCAGCAGCCCTCCTGCAAAGTACCAGAGGAGATGCGAAAAAGCGAGAAGCAACACGGTCGCAGAGATCAGTACGGCTGGAGTAACGACGTGGAACAAGATCCTCGTCCAGTGCCTGAGCCACAGGAAATACTCTGGATGACGCTTACGATAGTGCGGGTTGAGAGCATTCCGAGAGAAGGGGCCGGGCTTAATGTCTGCGCTGCAGACCGGGCATCTACGGGTCTTCCCAACACTATTCGCCTGTACTCTCAAACGACAATCGTTTAGGCCGAGACATGACTGAACTAATAAGAAACCTGAAACACGACACCGGAATCCCCGGTTAATTCGTTACGAGTCTAAAGTCGTCTAGGATAAATCAGGCCCTAAAATCCCGGCTGGAAGCGTCTGCGTTGACATCTGAAAAACCGGTCATGGTAGAAGCCTCAGAGGTCTGGAAAGTCTACGAAACCGGCGCATTGAAGGTGGAGGCGTTGCGTGGCCTCACCCTGAAAATCCGTAAGGGAGAGATGATGGCCGTAATGGGCCCGTCTGGCTGTGGAAAGACCACACTCCTAAACTGCCTATCTGGCCTCGACGACGTGACAAAGGGCCGAGTAACAATAGAAGGCACAGACCTTGCCAAGATGACCGATGATCAGAAGTCAGAGTTTCGGGCCAAGAGAATGGGCTTCATCTTCCAAGCCTACAACCTCCTGCCTGTACTGACAGCAGGGGAGAACGTTGAGCTTCCGCTACTCCTAGGCGGGTCCCCGGAGTCCGAGGCCCGAACGGCCGCTGTCGACGCCCTGAAAATGGTTGGGCTGGCTGAATGGAAGTCTCACAAGCCCATGGAGCTGAGCGGCGGCCAGCAGCAGAGAGTAGCGATAGCCCGAGCACTCGTCAACAAGCCCGCGATAGTCTGGGCCGATGAGCCCACAGGGAACCTTGACTCCGAGACCTCAAAGGACATCATAAGCCTCCTGAGAGGCCTCAACCGGGACCACGGCCTCACCATGGTCCTAGTGACCCATGACGCTGGTATCTCACACGAAACCGACCGCATCGTCCTGATGCGGAACGGCGCGGTAGAGAAAGAGATCACCACGTAAGGAGAAGCTGAACAGATGGCAGCACAACGAGCCGGAAACAGTGGCACTCGCTGGGCCGTCTTCTTCCTCGTCATCGCCCTCGCAGAGTTTCTCTGGCTCTTGCGAGAGTACGAGAGTAACCTGTACCTACGCCGGTTTCTCGAAGAGAGCCCGCTTTTCCTGTACGGCGGAATAGTCGGCATCCTTTCGATTGCTTCCATTGCCGCGTTCATTGTTGGCCGACTAGTATCAGCCCCTGCCCTAAGCCGTACCGGGCGAATCGCCAAGACTCTTCAGGGCTGGGCCCCCGTTCTCGTGGGAGGATTCCTCCTAGTAATCTGGGCCTCCATTATCGGCGGCCGCGTTGGCTACA
>DATBWE010000059.1:0-5754 GCA_036514975.1 Bathyarchaeia archaeon | reverse complement strand
CTCGATTCGTAACGCTTCCAAGCAGAGGAAGTGGATACGATGGTGGGAAGTAAGCATCCCCAGCTACCTAGGACACTTCCTCGTTGACCAGGTCGGAATAACCAAATCCACGAGCTAGAACAAAGCCACCCGGCTTTCATGAAGCAGGGCCAACCAACAGTCGCAACCTAGCCGACAACGGACTCCGGAAAAGATACTGACTTTCTCTCTGTCTCGCACCTGATACGCATCGACCTACAGACGTGTTCACGTAATTCTTGCGAATCGTCCCAAACCGGACATCTCTCAGCCCACCTATCTACTGACCTCGGAGTCAGCGGTGATGGCCGCTCACTCTTCACGCGACGTGACAGCGACGGGCAACCCGTCGGCCGACTTCCTCTGTCCCATTCAGCCATAGGTCAGATTTCGAACGAGACGGCGCGGAGCGGTGCTCCCCAATTCGCCTTATGGATCTCTGTGTGGTGCTAAAATACCTGAGGCCGTTTTCAGCTACCATGAACCTGTTACGCTTAGCAGGAGCTTCGCCCTGGCTCTTGGGACAGGGTTCGCTGGTTGGGGGAACAATGGTGATGGCTCTGAGCGTGTATTGGGATGCATGGTGGCATGAGAGGGTGGGCCGAGAGTCGTTCTGGATTCCGCCGCACTTGGGAATTTACGCGGGCCTCATCAGCTCGCTCGGAGGATTCTTGTTACTTCGAGAACTCCACCGGAGGAGGATTCCTCGCGGCCTTTGGGTCTATGTGGCCGGAGTCGGGGCGGTACTCGCCTCGGGTTACGCTGATGAGTTGTGGCATCAGAGGTATGGGGTGGAGAAAATCGGGACTTTGGAAGCAATCTGGAGTCCGACACACGTAGCGGCTCTGGTCGGCGGATCTATTGCGGCTCTCGGAATAATCTCGTATCTACTGCAAGCTATCAAAACAGGCTCGCCGCGGGATGCGAGGCTTGGCTGGCTGGTGGCCGCGGAGTTCGGAGTCCTGGTCTCTATCGTCACTCTGCTCCTCTTGCCGTTGGGTCCTGAGACGCCATTCCGGCTGCTGGGCATCTGGGGAGCACCAATTGTTGCATTTGCAATTCTCACCGTGAGGTTCTTCGGGTCTGCCTTTTCTGAGAGGCGTTGGGCCTTGTCTGTTATCACGACGTTCAATTGGGCGGGAAATGCACTATTACTCTCCAACCACGCCTCGTCACTCTTGCTGGGACAGCTTCTAGCGGTGGGGCTTGTTCCGCCAGTCTTGGCTGACGTGATTATTCATAGGAAGCGAACGTTGAAGGCTGTGAGGAAAGCGCACGTCATGTCAGGCCTAGTCTGGGGTGTAATCTTCGGCGTATTCTTCTATCCATTGACGAACGGACTCTCGTTTGCTCAAGCGTCACTGGTCTTAGACTATGCGTCCCTCGCTGTGATTGGTGTAACTTCTGCCATTGCCAGCGTTCTTGCGGGGTTTCTGGCAGGGTGGAAGGCTGAACAATGGATGTGGTCTCGGGCTGTGGTCATGGCTAGGGCTGAGATTCCTGCCGGTGCACGCCTGTGACTGTTCAGATTGACGATGCGGGCGTGGGCGACCTCCTGTACGGGGTTGTGGTGGGAGCTCACCGGAAAGAGACGGGTGAGTTTCACTATGACTTGATCCCGGTCAAGTATTTCCAGGACCCCTTCTTCCGGAGGAAGCTCTACCAGAAGAAGGCGACCGAGTTAGCACTGCGCCTGCTGCAGGAGTTGAAGCTGAATGATGCTGAGGAGATTGAGATCTGCAGCAGTTTCCTCTTTGACGAGGCGCGTCCTGAGCTGGCCCGGAAGTTTGGAGGGGGCCGTGTGAAGGTGGCGGCGATCGTCGGGGAGGCTCAGACTCGTGTCGAGACTGCCTATCTTGACGAGCTGCGGAATCTGGGATATGAGCCGATCCTGGAGCGTGACGAGAAGCGGGCCCGGAGCTTCTTTCACATGCTGCGCTGGGTGAAAGAGGACCGTTCAAGGCTGAAGCTTGCCAAGACCGGATGGCCACGACTGAGAAGATACATCCAGGTCCGCTGAACACATTATTCCTCGAATATTCGGGGGGAGCGTATGTGAAACCGAGGTCCCAAAATCCTAGGCCAATGCGGCTAGAGCTCTCACAGGTCAAGATTCGTAGGGCGGTGGCCAGTGACAAGGGGCCGATCCTCGAAATCTGCAAGAAGATTTGGAACGGCCGCGACTATGTTCCCGAGGTTTGGGACGACTGGCTGAAGGACCGTGGCGGCATGTTGGTGATGGCAACTATCGACGAAACCCCTGTCGGTGTTGCTCATGCAGGTTTTCAGACGCGTGATGTAGCTTGGCTTGAGGGTGTGAGGGTTCATGAGGACTATCGAGGGCTCGGGATCGCGGGAAAGCTGAACAGAGCCCTGGTGAAGTTCGCCCGCGAGAGGGGTGCCAGAGTTGCGCGTCTCTGTACTGGAAGCTCTAACCTGGCCTCTCGCAGGCACTTGAGAAAGGTGGGGTTCGATCTTGTCCAGACGTTTCAAAGACTGGACTCCACAAGAGGCGTTGGGAGAAGACCGCTCGGCGTGATTCGGCCGAAACAGCTGCGGAGCGGTCTCTGGAACTGGCTGAGTTCCCGTCCCGAGTTCGTCGAGAACAGAGCAATGTACTCTGACGGCTGGACCTGGCACCCACTTACGTCTGCAGTATTCAGGACCCATCGGGCTAAGGGCCGGGTCCTTCTCACAGTCGCGAAAAAAGGCCCCACCTCATGCAGTATCTTCCTGGATGATGACCGGATACTGACTTTGGGGTTCGCCGCCGGCGCGGCTGATGATGTTGCGAGGGTCGCAAGGTTCCTGAGGTTCAGGCTGTCAGGGGGAGGTTATCGAAAGGTTCGGGTTCTCGTTCCGGTAAGTTCGCCCCTAGTACGAGCCTTGAAAGATGCCGGGTTTGAGAGGACTGCGAAGGTCCTGGTCTACGAGAAGTTCCTATAGTAGACCCTAAGAGGAATAAGCCTGCTCGTAACGGGGACTGGTGACTTTGAGCATCATAGATATGGTCACGGGTGAGATGATGCTGCTTCCGGGTATTGAAAGGGCTGAAGAGGGGGAAGATTCTGAGTTGCGGGTTGGGGGTAAGACGTTTGCTCACATTCACGGCTACGATAGGATTGAGGTAAGGCTGCCACTGGACCTCAAAGAGAGCCTGATAAGTCAGGGGGCCGTCTCGCGTTCGCCCGAAACGCACGACCGCGAGGGATGGGTTGTCCTAAAGCTCGGTGAAAGGCCGAACCTAGGGTTCGTAATACGGGTCCTGCAGGCAGCATACAAGCACACTTCAAGCACTCTCTGAACCTAGCAGGTCACAGCTAGTCTTATACTTGTAATAGCTGGTTCAGACTCATGAGCCTCGACAGGGGCAAAGTTTTCGCCTACATCGACCAGAATCTTCCAGAACACGTCGCCAAGCTACAGGAACTAGTTCGCCAGCCGTCGATTTCCCCGGAGAACAAGGGAGTAAAGGACTGCGCCAATCTGGTTCTCAGATACTTCAAGGAACTTGGCTGCCGAGCGAGCCTGGTGGAGACGTCCGGGAACCCCGTTGCCTACGGGAAGTATGACGCGGGAGCGGACAAGACAATCGTGGTGTACATGATGTACGACACCATGCCGGTTGATGAGCCAGGCTGGAGGGTGGACCCGCTCTCGGCGGCCCTAGTTGAGAACCCGCCCTTCAAGCGCTGCCTAGTGGCAAGGGGAGCATACAACACAAAGGGAGAGCTACGAGGCTTCCTCAACGCCTGCGAGTCCATCAAAGCGACCAGCCATGAACTCCCGGTCAACCTCATCTTTGTGGCAGAGGGCGAGGAGGAGCTTGGCAGCCGCCACCTTCCCGAGTTCTTCGCGAAGCATCATCGAGAGCTGCAGGAGGCCGACGCGGTCTTCTTCCCGTTCTGTTCCGAGGACCGGCATGGAAAGGTCCTGATGCCGCTCGGGGTTGAGGGGATAGTCTTCTTCGAGCTAGAGCTCGACGGGGGGTCCTGGGGAAGAGGACCCAGAGAGTTCGCGATCCACGGTAGCAACAAGGCCTGGGTTGACAGCCCAACATTACGCATGGTACAGGCGCTGTCGACCATGACCAGTCCTGACGGAAATAGGGTTCTCATCAAGGACTTTTACGAAAATGTCAAGGTTCCAACGGCTGAGGACTTGGAGCTCGTTGCCAAGCTAGAGGAGACGTTTGACCCTACGTCGCAGATGGAGGAGATGAGGGTTGACCGTTTCGTTGGGGACACCCGTGGAGTCGAGGCTCTGAAGAGGTATCTGTTCGACCCGACGCTGAACATTGACGGAATGTGGAGCGGGTACACTGGGCCCGAGACGAAGACTCTCCTGCCACACAAGATTACTGTGAAGATGGATGTACGGCTTGTCCCGAACATGAAGACTGAGGACATTGTTCCAATGGTCCGGAAGCATCTGGATGAGAAGGGCTTCCGAGAGGTCCAGATACGCGTCTTGGAAGCGGGATACGGCTGGGCTCGAACCAGTTACAAGAGTCCTATTGCGAAGGCCCTGGCGAAGTCGTATCTGGAAATGGGAAAGGAGCCGGAAATCTGGCCGACACTAGCTGGGAGCGCGCCTTTCGCATGGTTCAGCCAGGAACCGTTGAACCTTCCTTTCGTGTTCGGCGGACTAGGCCACGGGGCGCTGGCCCATTCGCCCAACGAGTACGTCGTGATCGACGAGGGCGGGCCGACCGGAGGCTTAGCCTCCATGGAGAAATCATACGTAGCGATAATAGAGAACCTCAGCCGAATGCAAGGCTGAAGTCCTGGAATCCTCAGCCATCAATATGGCAAGAAAGAGCGCAGCTGGTCCCGTAGCAGGTTGCCGGGCCGAAGCTTCTCGAATTACCCTACAGTGCGTCGCAGGCTTGACTGTGGCTGCCCTATCGAGTCTTTGCCGACCGCCACCGGTTCCTTCCAGGTTGACCCACACAAGTGGCAGTTGTGAAACAAGACCGGGTCAGATGATTCATGCGCCGAATAGATGCATGGCGCTACCTGCCCACAGACGGGGCAAGTATGAGTATCTTCTATCCCAATCATTCTGTCCCTGATAATATGCGCACTCTCCTATTTAGCAGTGAGCCGTCGGAGGTTTGCTAATTAGCCAAAACGTGATGGGCAACCTTCTTAGCCAGAAAGAATGGCCCCAGAGCGACCATGGAGACGGCAAGAGACGAGGAGCAGGAAGAGCTGGACGTAATCTGGGACGGGAACGGTGCCGCACGATACCGGGTCTTGAAAGACATGAGGCTGGTCGACTTCGACGGACACAGCCTGGGCTGGCTGGACGAGAAGGGAAACGTCTTCGACTACGACGGACGCCAGAAGGCCAGCTATGAGAACGGAATCCTGCGAGACCTCAAGGGTGCAGTTGTGGGGCTGGGAAAGGACCCATCAGGACCCAAGCCCACGTTGGCATCAAAAGGGCTCATTCCGAGAGCTGTCAAGCCTGGCCCCGAGCCTAAGAGGCCTAAGACCAAGAAGACCCTGAAGAAACCCGAGGCCTCGCTGTTATGGTCCCAGAAGACTCTGGAAGAACTCTAACCTAGCCCACAAGAGAAACACCGCTCTTTCCAACGAATCTCACAGCACAACGACCCTTCCCGGCCAATGTGAGTGCTGAGTCTTGGCAACGCTGAACTATCTATCGATCGGAGTATTCTCGGCAGTCTACATTCTCATCGTCCTCCGCAACCTTCGCCGATTCAGAATA
>DATBWE010000058.1:0-3071 GCA_036514975.1 Bathyarchaeia archaeon | reverse complement strand
TGCCCATTGCCAGTTTTGACGCGCCGACGGTTAGGTTGGCCAGTGCGGAAATGCCCAGTCTCAGCCCGACCAGTACGAATACGAGGCCCAGCAGTGTCTGGAAGAACCTGAAGACTTCGAAGGTGAACGTGTTGTCTATTCCAAAACTTGGAGGTACAAGGTACGTCCCGGAGAGCCTCATGTAGAGTATGCCAAAATAGTTCTGGAGCTGTGCGGCCCAGGAGCTGTTCGTCTCTGCCAGGTGGTTCTGTATGGTGAGAAACCGCAGCGCGATATTCGGCGCGAGGAGCCCGCCTGCCGCTAAGCCGATGAGGAGTTTGACTGTGGTCCATAATATGAACTCGGGGGATGAGGCTCTGAACCGGTCGTTCCACCGGGTCTTACCATCCTTCGAAACTACTGCATGGTCCAGTGTGTCTCCGATGTCCCATTCTAGCTTCTGGCCGGGGGCGGGTGAATAGTACCCGTCTCTTCTGCTTCTGAACGCCTCTGCCAGGTTGCTTTTCGCGAACAGCCGTAGAAGGCCTAGGAGTTTGCTGTGCATGTAGAGGTGTCTCTTCCCGTCGGTTCCTGTTGCGAAAGAGAATCGTGGTTCGCTGAGCATGAGGGCGGCTGTGAGCAGTAGGGTTGTCCAGATTACCGCGCCGCTGAGGTAGGAGAGGTTGAGGTAGTCTGTCCGGGCCTTGGTGAGGAACGTGGAGTACCGGACGTCCGAGTCGAGCCCCCAGCCCACCGTTCCTGCGAAGGCCCCGAACGATACCAGGCCCAGTAGAGCAAAGTAGACGATCCAGCCTCTCTTCGAACCGGTTCTCCTCTGAAACCTGGAAGCCGCAAAAGAGCCCACGACAGCTATGAACACCAGCACCGCGGCCTGTTCCAGGGAATTCCCTAGCAGCAGCAGGAGTCCTACTGGGCTGTTGAAGACTGAGAGCTGTCGTAGGAGGATGATCTGTAGGATTAGGGTTACAGCTATCGATACGACTCCTGCGTAGAGGCCGATTCTGTAGTTTCTCCTCGACCCTGTCATGCGGCTGATTGTCGGAGTTTCGTCGCTCATCTTGGCTTGGGTTACCGTTGGGTATCGTTGATATGTGTTATTGGGCCAAGCCTAAAGACGGGCACTGGACAGGGTCCGGCCATGCAAGACGGCCGCGTGTTCCGCCGCATCCTTGCTAAGTACAAGAGAGCCTGGGAGAGGCGAGACCCGCGTCTAGCCATGGAGCTTTTCACACCGGACGCGACGTATAGGGAGGACCCTTTCGACGAGCGGCCGATGAGAGGGCTAGGTGAAATACGCGACTACTGGGCCAGGGTTCCGAGGTTCCAGAAGAACATCAGGTTCACGCACGGACCCGTTTTTCGGCTAGGCCAGTCCAGGGTCTGGGGGGCTGAATGGTCCGCACGCTACACTAAGGTTCAGACGGGCGAGAGCATCAGGCTTAGGGGAGTCATGTTTTGCGAGCTGCGCCGGGACAAGATTCGCAGGTTCTGGGAGTACTGGCACGTTAGAGGTGGAAAGCCCTCGTTCAGGGCCAAGACCCTGAAAAACATGAGCGGATAACGTTCCGACGGCGCCTTCGCTAGGCTAAGAAACCTGAGAACCTATAGGTATGTGTCACGAAAATGCCCCCTGCCTGCGCCCTCCAGCGCCTGCGGCCCCCCCGGCTAGACGCGGTCTATTTCGCCCAGAAAAACAGTCTCACGCCTGAAAAATCGTCCAAAATGCGCCCTTTTTCACGAAACAAGCCCATGATTCTGGGCCCCGGGGTTCCACGCGGGCAACCTCCACCATGTTTATACCAGTCGACACCCGTCACGAAAATGTTCCAAGCCCGTTTCAGCCCACAAACCGGAAAAAATCGCCTGTTTCAAGCCCGCACGGAAACCGACCCCCCAAAACAGGGGAGTCTGACTACGAAATCCCGCAACGCAAGACCGGGCCAGCCGAAAACCCGGCTCACCGCATAATCGTCACAATGTCCCTGTCGTGCGGAACATGGTCCAGGCTGACCCGCTGGCCCGGAAACCTGATACTCGACCCCCAGACAAAAGCATACTTCGCCCCCTCACTAAACCGTGGATGAATCCTCCTAGCAACATCCAGAAGCGTCGACCCCGCCGGCAGAATCAACGGCTTCTCCAAGTCCGCATCCCCATCAGGCCGCTTCAAGTAGACACGTATGAAGTTCAGCCGCTCCCACAGCTTCTGAGCCAGAAGGTCAATGTGCAACCCCTTCTCCGCAGACACCGCGACAAAATCATCCCCCAGCTTCTTCCTCACAGCCTCAAGATACTGGTCATTAACAAGGTCCACCTTGTTCAACACAACCATCGCCGGAACATACCTCCTGTTCCCAGCCAAAACATCAATCAGCTCGTCGTCCTTGATGTCCTCCCGTATGATGATGCTGCCGTTCGACACGCCGTAGACCTCCATTATTCCCTTGATGGTCTTTTCGGAAAGCTTCGTCAGCCTACACGTCGTCGTCACGGACAGCCCACCCTTGGTGGCTCTAGTGATCACTACATCCAGCGGCCTCTGGTTCATCCGCACGCCCATAGCGTACATTTCCTGTTCCAGGGTCCTCAACTGGTCAGGTTGAAACACGTCAACAATCAGCATTACGAGGTCGGCGTTTCGGGCGACTGAGAGAACCCTCTTTCCCCGTCCCTTCCCGGTGGCCGCGCCGCTGATGATTCCCGGCAGGTCAAGGACCTGTATGTCTGCGCCATTGTGCCGCATTATTCCCGGGACGACAGTGAGGGTCGTGAACGCGTAGGCCGCAACCTTCGACTTCGCATTAGTCAACCGGTTCAGAATAGTAGACTTGCCAACGCTCGGAAGCCCGATCAGGACGACCGTCGCGTCCCCGCCCTTACGGACCTCAAACGCCGGCCCACCACCCTTGGACCCCTGCTTCTCCACCTCCGCCCGGAGCCTGGCAAGCTTTGCCTTTAGAAGGCCGAGGTGGTGTTCAGTGTGTTTGTGAACCTGGGTCTTCTTCATCTCCTCCTCAATTTCGCGAATCTTCTCCGGAATACCCAATCCAGATGTCCCGTGGCTTTCCTGC
>DATBWE010000057.1:0-3174 GCA_036514975.1 Bathyarchaeia archaeon | reverse complement strand
CGTTACACCGACTGGGAATATTGGGGAAAGCCGGTTCCTGGATTTGGAGACACTAGGGCACGCCTCCTAATCATAGGTCTAGCTCCCGCCCCCCACGGCGGAAACCGAACAGGTAGAGTTTTCACCGGTGATAGAACTGGCGACTTTCTGTTTAGAGCACTCTATCGCGCGGGGTTTGCCAGTCAGCCAATATCGGTCAGTCGCAACGACGGGCTTAGAGTCGAGGGCGCATATCTTACCGCGGCGGTTAAGTGTGCCCCACCTGGGAACAAGCCGGAGACTCGAGAGATCGCCAACTGTTCCCGGTTTCTGGGAGAGGAGCTTGAAATCTTTAGGGATGCTGTAGCAGTTCTTTGTCTCGGCCATACTGCTTACCGTTCAACGCTCAAGGTGTTGACGGCACAATCCCAGTTAGCGAAGCGAATTCCCAAGTTCCGCCATGGACTCGAATTGAGCCTGGGTAACAACGTTCCCCGGGTCTTTGCCTCTTACCACCCTAGCCCGAGAAACACTCAAACAGGAAAGTTGACAGAACGAATGTTCCTGTCACTGATTGCTCGTATCAAGAGAATAGTCATGGAGGACAGCTAAGGCTGGCGAGGTTTCATGATTCATGCGCAGGGTTTCCCCTAGTGAAGAATTCGAACTTGACGTCCCAAGTGCTCCGCGGTCCGTGCTTCCGCCATCGCAATGAGTTCTTCAAGCCTCTTGCTATGACCGGCGGTCTTCTCCTCTAGCGTCTCGATTCTCCCAAGGATTTCCTCACGAGTGTGCCTTGTTTCATCGAGCTTTCTCAAAAGTTCCTTCCTCGCATCATAGAGCTGCCTACTGCCAGGGCTGTGAAGAATTTTCCATCTTCTAGCAAGCAACTCTCGACCGTGGGCCTGCATCTTTGACAGACGACCGCTTCCGAGCAGCTGGTCCAGGTGAGCTGTGACACGTGCCGCCTTCCTCGATTTGAACTCCATCTTCCCCGATTGCATGGCCAGGCGAAGGCTGCCGAGGATGCTGACGATGTGGGGTCCAGCTTGTCTAGATAGAAAGCATCGGTAGGGCGAAACGATGTACTTTCCTAGCGCGCTTCTCTCCTCCATCGTCAGTTGAACTTCTCCACGCTGCGAGAGGTCCCGGAGCTTCCGAAGGGGCCTTTGGAGATGAGCAAGTGTGGCAGTTCGAAATTCGATGCTTTCCTTCCGAAGGAGGCTTTCGATTTCCAGAATTTCCTGTAGAGGCGTCCGGTTTGAGAGGGTCTTGCGTTCCGACTCTAACCTGTGAACCTCATCGGCTAGGACTCTTGAGTTGTTAACGAGAGCGTTCTTCTCTTCTTCATGATCGGCCATTTCCTTCCGGGTCTGCTGAATGACGGATACGAGGCCTTCTAAGGCCCGCGCTTTTTGCAGACCGCTTCCTTCCCCCTCGAGAAAGTGTGTGAGCCTTTCCGAGTCTCGGGAAACTCGGTCCACAATCCCTCCGTAGGAACGCATGTCCAGAATGTAGAGACCAGGGAGCTCTTTGCCGGCCTGGCTTCTGGACTCTCGGAGGGCCCGGTTTGCCGATGACAGCGAGTCCCTTGCAACTTTTAGAGAGTCCCAAGTTACGTTTTCAGGAAGTTGAATTCGGCCTAGGGTCTCCGCCGCCTCCTTTGCAGAATGGCCGATTACCCTTGCTGCCCTGTAGGATACCGGGTCTCGCTTAGCAGCCATGTCCCTCTCCGCCTTCTTTGATAGTTCCTCGAAGAACCGGCGCGCCTCGTCCAAGTTCCGGCGCGTTTCGGCTAGCAGCTTTCCTCCTTTGCCAACCGCGGGGCGGAGAGATTTCTTGACCTCTTTATCGAGCCAAGAAGAGTATTCTTCGAGCGCGAGTTCCAACGGGGCACTGACCGGGGGAAAGACTCAGCGGGTCTCCTCTCGGAGACCAATCGCTATGCAGTCTGCTGATTGTTGCGCTTTCTCCTTTCGTCGAATGAGGTCGGAGTTCAGCGATTCATAGGATTCTTTCGAGATTCTTCCGTTCCGGTACTGGTTGCGCAGGTCGCTCATGCTACTCCTAACTGCCTGAAGTTCTGCCTCTGCTAGTTCAATCCTTCTTACGAGGTCTGCGTACCGTTGTGAGGAACTTGTCAGCTCTTGTTTCAAGGGGCTGATTTGACGGTCTATTTCCAAGATGCGAATCTCGATCATCCGCCTTCTTCTCTTGAAATCGTGCCTGGGCAAGGCGCCTCTTGACATGTCCTCTTCGAGTTTCTCAAGTTCCAGACGCAAGGCCGCTTTCTCGTCAAACCGGTCGACAAGCCGGCCTATGAGGCTTGAAGGTGTAATCCCCCCGGTCTCGGCTTTCGCTGAGCTTACTCCCAACACAAGGACGCTGGCGCCAAGTGTGGCTTCGATGAGGCCGATCCAAACCAGGGGGCTAAGGCTTGCCCAGAATGGGTCCAGCCGGTAGGAGAGGGAGAATGATAGGTCACTCAGAGGGCTGATACCTGATGCTTCCAGGACTATCTGGTTGGAAGAAAAGGTCGCAATAGGGCCAGTTAGGGATTCAGCCTTGAAGCCGGCCGGAAAGAGGATTCTTGTCTGGAGGTTTGGCTGGACGAACTTGACGCTGTCGAGCATCCTGAAGTTCAACGAGTATTCGCCCAGCGATGAGGTCGTAATGTGGACGCCGCTTTGGAGCTCGTAGTCAAGCTTGAGGTTTGCGCCTCCCCCTGCTCTAATCGTTCCGAACCTTGGCGTAAATGTTACTTGCGTGCCATTGTCCTGGGCCGTAATCCTCAGCTTAGTTTCGTCGAGTCGTCCGATAATGTCGCTCCCACTTGTTGATGTTATTCCTTTAGGTAGAAGGAAGGAAAGGCTTGGGATATCTCGGCCCATATTCGTGACGTTGTAAGCGTCCGTTACGTGCGCACTTGTCGACTGGGAAATTGTGATCACCCTGCTTGCGGTGACATCGAGGTTGCTCTGCGTTGCTGATGCGAATGACAGCTTGCCCAACGTCGTATTGTACTTGCTGAGGCTGCTTGTGCTGGTCTGAAAGGTTCCTGATGGGGAAGTTCCGTTGATTCCCGACGGAATTATCGATGCCCAGTCACCAGTCTTCACATTTAGGGAGGCAGAGGTTACTGTGACGTTGCCGTCGACTATGGCGAACGGGCTGTACGTGAGGGTGTAACGGCTC
>DATBWE010000056.1:0-3291 GCA_036514975.1 Bathyarchaeia archaeon | reverse complement strand
AGGCTCTCAGGCAGAAGGTCGATTCTGCCGAGTGTCTTTACCCTGACTCGGTGAGTGTGGAGTCTCTTGTCCTTTCCAAGTTTCCGGGCCTCCTCCTCGACGATCTTGAGGACAGCCTTCACCTCTTCGCTCGGCCGGGTGAAGTTCTCTGTGGAGAACGTGTAGATCGTAAGGGTCCTAATCCCATAGTCGAGGCACCAGCTTAGAACTTCCTCGCCTACCTTTGCTCCCATGAGGTGTCCGGCGAAGGGAGCTAGATCCCTTTCCCATGCCCAGCGCCTATTCCCGTCCAGAATTATTCCGATATGCTCAGGCATTGGACGATGTTTGACCTGTTGCGTCAGCCATTTTTCGTAGGCTTTGTACACTCCGGCAAGATTCAGCAGTCTATCCAGCAATGGTCGGTCTCTCCTTGGTCTCCTTCGCATTCCCTGATAGTCGAGCCGCGGCCAGCGCCGTTCCACACGGGCATCCCTTCCGGCTCACTGGTACTTTCTCAATCGCTTCTATGAGAATCTTGTTCAGAACGTTGTTTGTCTCTCGTCCCTTCAACTCAACCTCCTGTGCCGAAAGGACGCGCTGGAGGCCAGCTGCCATGTTTGACACAAAACAGACCGGGGCGTAGCACATTTCCAATTCCCGGGCCAAGAATGCCTCAGGGGATCCAGTCATGCCTACTATGCCGCAACCGGCAATTCGCATCATCCGTATCTCTGCTGGGGTTTCGTACCTGGGGCCTTCTGTGCAAGCCATGACGCCTCCATCATGGACATTCTTCGTGTGAGATGCGCTTGCTTCCGCCAGAATCCTTCTGACGACTGGGCAGTATGGTTCAGAAACATCCACATGAGTCACCGGAGAGTCGTCGTAGAATGACCCGTGACGGGACTTCGTAAAGTCGACTATGTCGGTCGGAATTACAATGTCGCCTGGTTCTAACTTCTGGTCTATCGCTCCAACTGCGTTTGTAGCTATGACCCGTTCGACCCCTATGCTCTTTAGACCCCACAAGTTTGCCCGGTAATTCACTTTGTGAGGAGGCCTTGAGTGGTCTACGCCGTGTCTCGGGAGAAAGACTACCTTTGTCCCTCTGACCTCTCCAAGCGTCAGCCTGGGGGTGGGACCGTACGGGGTTCCTACTATCTTGTAATCTCCTTTGACAATTGACTTAATGCCTGAGCCGCCTATGATTGCTATCGGGGCGGTCACTTTTCCGTGCCTTCCTCTTCGAGAAGGGCACCGAGTTCGTGTAGAGAAACCTTCTCGCCTTTGCTGAGCTTCTTCTTTGCCGACTCTTTCAGGCCTTCCTTGTGGGCTTTCTGCCTCTCCGCCTGTGCAATCCTGTCAGCTTCTCTTGTCATAGTGACGATTGAAAAGTACTTCTGGGTGGCCTCCCTGGCTCGCCCACGCACCTCACCCAGTCTTTTCTCCTGGTCGTCAAGTTTCTGTCTCAGCTCGTGGAATTTCTCCCCGAGGCTGAGGATCTCCTCGTGGTGTTTCTGGCTTGTCTCCGCAAGTTGTTGAACTCTTCCATGCAACTCGTCAGCCTCATTCCTCTCCCTGTCCACTTCCTGGCTCAATCGCTGAATCCTCTTGTAGGAGCCGACCTTTGTCTCAAGCATCTTGACCTTTGCCATAAACTGCTTCTCTTCCTCCTTACCCATCGGGGCCGTCTGAATCTTCCATTCCAGCTGAGCCATTTCGTGCTCAGCCCTGACACCTTCAAAGGTCCTGCCGGAGACTTTTCTCAACCCCTTGAGCGTAGTGATGCCTAGCTTAGCTGCGGTTCTGAGTTCGTCACGGTCCTTCTTAAGAGCCCTGACAGTCTCGTTAAGTTCGTCCCGGTTCTTTCGTATGCTCTGTAACTCTGTTCGCATCTTCGCCAGCTTCGCCCGGGTTTCGCGAATCTGGTCGATAATTTCCCTCTCCTCGAGACGCAGGCTATCGCGTTCGTCGGCCAGTGCGTCAATGTTCGTCATCGTTCTCGGACTCCGTGAAATGTAGTTGGTTTCTTTGGCGAAAGGCTGATGGACTCCGCCTTATTAGACGTTCGAATCAAGGGGTCTGCAAAATGGTTCTCCGCTCTGGGAATATAACCAGGGTAGGAGATCGTCTGATAGTGATTGGAACGATTCACGTGGACCCACAGAGTGCGGCTGCTGTGAGAGACACAATCTTAGATGTGAGGCC
Source organism: Bathyarchaeia archaeon (assembly GCA_036514975.1). Taxonomy (GTDB): domain Archaea; phylum Thermoproteota; class Bathyarchaeia; order 40CM-2-53-6; family 40CM-2-53-6; genus BA-19. The sequence goes on along the minus strand of DATBWE010000056.1, from coordinate 1,101 downwards.
CGAAGTGGTCGCGCTGGAAATCGACGAGGCCCGGCTTTACGCGTTGCAGAATCCACGCCTTTCACGTGCTGGCAAGTCTCCAGGAGTTTCTTTCTTGGCAATGGTGTTGCTGGAAAAATTCGCGGGGCAGCTAACCGGATCGGCTCCGGGCACGGAGATGCTTGTTGCCACCGAGAGTGCACGGCGGGTCGGGGCCAGGGTTGAACTAGTCGATGTTCCCATCCATACTACAATCGCCGGGCTGAGAAGTCTGCCTCTGAAGGAACGCGTTAGGCTGTTAATCGACTCCATCAGTAGCCTTGTGCTCTTGCCCTTGGGGAGACCGGACTTTGCAGGGCTGACGGAGGGAATTGAGGAACAGCTTCTACTATTCCGTGGCAGGTACCCTGGGTTGAGTCGACTCCTGCTGGACCTCCGCGAAGACTACATGGCAAACCGGATTGCGGCGATCCTTAACAGTACAACGGGCCATGTAGTGGCTGTAGTAGGCTTCGGCCCCCTAGCTGCTCTTAGCAGGAGGCTTGCGGGAAACGCCAACAAGCCAGCATTCTCCACAAGCTTTCAGTGGACCATTTCCCCGGGAAACTAGTACGTTCTAGGGGCTAAACTCGAAAGGGTGTGAACCAGAAACGTGAGAGCGTTTCCTATTTTCTGCTGAGAACCCCGGGCGGTGCTGTAAATGTGTATTTGAATGAGAGGCTTTACTCCAGTCTCCTTTCCCCGCGGATGTGATTTGAAGTAGAGCCCCGGATATCTCCGCTGGGCCTGTTGAAGGACCGGGGCTAGGGCTGACTCTATGACTCCAGTCAGAAATATGAATGCTTCTTGCGGAGGGCCGGAATGCGGTGTTTGCAGCAGCGGTAACACTGAACCCTTGAAGATTGCCCTCATCTCCCCCGGGACCCCTGGAAGGGAAACGATCATGGTTCTGCCCGGTTTCATTATTACTCCAGGAGCTGTTCCTATGGGGTTTGGAAGTGGTTTAGACCCTTCAGGGAGGATGGCCATTTTTCGGCGATGGCTTGTTAGGGTTACTGTATTCTCCATCGCTGAATAATGACGCCGGATCAGGTTCAATGCGTCTTGATTGAGGACCATGGG
>DATBWE010000055.1:0-3490 GCA_036514975.1 Bathyarchaeia archaeon | reverse complement strand
TGCCGAGTTGGGTGGCTGTGCAGAAAGTGCGCCACAGATCAAGAATCCACGGGACTCGGGTCGCGGCAGCCTATCAAAGTCGGACCGGTTTCGCTGTTAACCATCGCCGCCGCCGTCATCTTCGTAGGGTTTGTCCTTGTCATTCTCGGTTCGAGGTCTCCCGTTGCGTCAGGATGTTTTTTCTGGCCTTTGCCGCTGGTTGTTGGTTGCGGGTTTGGTTCTGGGGAGGCTTCAACTCTCGCCCTGTTCTCGGTGGTAGCTCTAGTGGCGGTTGTGCTGGCTTTCTGGTTTCTGTCGTTGCGCTGGGCTCGTCTGCCGCCTTAGCTGTCAGGGAAAGGCGATGGCTATGAGAATCCCGAAATAGACCGCGGCTATGCCAACCGCGAGTGAGATCGGGGGGAAAGCCAGCACCGTTCCCACGAAGTCGAAAATGTCCTCTACAAACCTGAGCAGCATGTAGACGGCCAGTGTTGCGATCAGAAACACCGCGCCGAGTATGATGGTCCCTAGCCCCGGGAAGGTTACGTTCAGCAGGTATGCCGCCAGGAGTCCTACCCCTAGTGACGTCAGCGAGGCCCATCTGATGTTTCGGAGCGGCCGAGAAAACAGCGTCAGACCCAGGACAATCATCAGCGGCAGAAAGTAGCGGAGGAGAGGGTAGGCGCTTGCGGTCAAGTCTTCGATTGAGGGGGATAGCAAGCGTCCGAAGAGGCCTATCTCAAGGGCCGTATCCGCAGCAACAACAAACACTCCTATTCCGACGAAGAACCCGGCCATGGACAAGAGGCGGCCGAGGGCACTAGCGACCCGTTTGAACAGCGGAGCGCAGGCGCATATCCCTCCGGCGATTAGGATGTAGGCTACTGGGAAGACCAATCTATTCCAGCTCAAGCGTTCGGGGAGGCTTTCTGTTAAGTGGATTGTTACGGTTTCTTCTCTTCAGCCTCGGACTCTGGGGGTAATTCTTCCTCAGGCTCTGTGAGCACAAGTGGCTGTTCGGCCTGAACGATCTCTTTGATTTCCGGCGGAACCTCGGGGAGCACTGGTCCTGCAATGGCTGCCGGAGCTTCTTCGACGGCTCTGGCCGGGACTCTTCTTGTCCCTGCGAGGGCTCTTGCAGGGTGCTGCGGGTTGTTTAGGGAGCTTTGCGGGTGGAAAACGATTCGGGTCTCATCTTCCCGTTCGACGGTGTAACCTGGGATTGACACTACTTGTCCTGCGACGCTGATGTGTCCGTGTATGACGAACTGTCGGGCCTGGTGTATTGTCCGGGCTAGGCCCTGGCGGAAGATGACTGTTTGCAGTCGTCTCTCCATCAGGTCTTTGACCGTGAGGTCGAGGACGTTGTCAATGTTCGCTGATTCGGGTAGAATCCCTAGCCTGGTCAGGCGTTTCAAGTATTGACGTTCAATCTGGGAACGCTCTTCCTCCGTCGCTCCGAGAAGGGACCTTGCGATTCCCCGAATCTCGGACAGCCTGGTCTCGTGGTGTCTCAGCTCTCTCTTGTTTCGTAGGCCGTAGTCGCCTAGAAGGCGGAGCTCCTCCTCCAGCTGTTCCTTTCGCCAGGGGTGGCGAGGAGTCTCGTAGGTTTTTCTCTGCTTTCTAGGGTCTCCCACAGGATATTCCTGAGCCTACTTTTTCTCTTCCTTCTTCGCCCCGGCAGCCCGAGCGGCTTCCATGAGAAGCTTCTTCTTTACTCCAACGGCTTTCCCGCTTCGGCCTGTGGTCCGGGTCCGCTGACCCCTGACCTTCAAGCCCAAACTGTGGCGAATGCCCTTCCAGGTACGAATGTCCTTCATGAAATCGATGTCCCCCTTTTGGCTGAGCACAAGGTCAGGACCCACAAGGTGGACGTCTCGACCGGTTTCCAGGTCCTTCCGGCGGTTAAACATGCGCGACGGTATGCCGTGCTTTGCCGGGTCGCGTATCGCGTCCTCTATCCGGTTCATCTCGGCGTCGGAGAGAGTTCCTATTCGGGCTTCCGGGTTTATTCCCGCAGCCTTTACCACTGCGTGGGCGAAATTCGTCCCTACTCCTCGTATCTTGCTGATGCCGTAAGCTGCCTTCTTGCTGCCTTCAAGGTCCGTTCCTATGAAACGGACGATGTGTCTGAACTCTCTGGACGACTGGCTCATAGCCGATTGGAGAGTGGTTTTCGCGTGTCGTAATTTAACGTTTCCACCTTTGACACCGCCGCTCCATGCCTCCAGCCAGTCTCCGGAGGCCATTTTCAAAAAATTTCCCCGTTTCCATTGGAGAAAGTTGCCGAAATTTTTTTTTGGCAAAGTTTCAGGGATTTTCTCCGGTGAAAATTCTCGCTGGACGAACTTTTTCGGTGGCGTGTGAATTTTTTCTCTCCGGAAAATTTTTACCGACGACTCTGGTTGCGATGTAAACAATTCTTAAATACGCCGCGGACACTTTTGTTTCACAACCGAAAGAAATTCCGGCAGAGAAAACACTCTAGAAATGTTCGGACCACATCTGACGCTTGATTTGTCGGAGTGCAATCCTCGAAAGCTCTCCGACCTCTCTTACATCTACAATCTCCTAGACGAGTTGCCGGACGTCATCGGCATGCACAAGATCACAGTGCCCTACACGTTCATCTATCGTCCGCGGGAAGAACCTGGCGAGTGGGGCATCAGCGGCTTCGTCATCATAGCAGAGAGCCACATCAGCATACACACCTTCCCTGACCAGGGACATGCCTTCGTCGACATATTCAGCTGCAAGCAATTCGACATTCACAAGGCGATGAATTACGTTGTAGCCAGCCTCGAAGCACGAAGAGCGGACAAGAAACTCAGCGGTCGTGGAAAAGAGTATCCGCGCGAAGTCATTGCGGCACGGGAGATTGTCGCCAGCTCACGGCCGACGTTGAGACACTGACCGGCAAGCCGCGATTCTTTCTTTTTCCTTCCTTTGGAATTACGCTCGAGTCTGCAACGATGGCTGCTGACAAGTTCTCCATCGAGAATCCTGCTTATCGTGCATTCTTCTCCGCCAGAAAGCAGAAACCGTGTTAATGATCGGTGTTTGCATGGATTTCTACTGGCTCGTAGCTTGGAAAGAGGCCCAGCAGTTCTTCCCTTGTGAAGCAGTGGTGGGGACGCCCTCTTCAACGTCCTCCAAGGGCACATGCGTTCCGGGCTCTAGGACCCTGTGCGTACTCTGGGCCTCCCGGAGGACCCGTTCATGGTCCTCGTATTCAGGGACCTGGAGCAACACATAGCCACCATTCTTCAGGACCCTATCGATCTCAGAGACGATTCTCTTGATGTTCCCGACAAGGGTATGGTGTATGACCCTTGTCGCTAGGACCGCGTCGAAGAACATGCCCCGGTATGGCAGCGGTTCTAGCATGCCGTCGAAACAAAAAATAGCCCAGAATCAGCCCCGATTCCGAGACCAACCAGCCTAGCCAGTTTCCAGGGCTTTCACATGGCTTTTCCCCGACCCCGGAAAACCCCAGTCCAAACCCAGAACC
>DATBWE010000054.1:0-3890 GCA_036514975.1 Bathyarchaeia archaeon | reverse complement strand
CGAGTTCCGCTCTATAATCTCCAGCACGTAATTGAACGAGCGAAAAGTCGAGAGGATTGAAATGGTAGACGCCTGTTCTAAGCCCCTCTACGCCGCCGGATACTACGTACAGCTCGATAGGATACAGCGCTCCGGTGGCCGAAGCTGCGCGCATGTAGTGAATCTCGCCGCCATGACGAAATCTCCGGGTGAGCCCTGCTGAGAAGAACAGTAGCTCAGCAAGTTTCTTAGCACCGAAACTAGCTCCTTCCGGATTCCGTTTGACCCCGCCTACACTGCTCAGCGCATTAGCCTCGGGCTGCTGGAAATCCCGTGGAAGCGGCGTCGACGGCAAACCCTCATAGATCTTGAATGGATAAGGCCTGTTTTCCCAATCCAGATAATGTGCCGACGTTCGCACGCTAACTTCAGAATGCTTCGTAGACTGATGATACCTTATCGCACTTGTAATGTCTCCATTCTTCACTCGTAACCCAGCGCTATGATTGTCGATTTAGTCAAACGCTTATGAGCTATGGGACGAGCGGACCGTCATGGAGAAACAGCCGAAGTGGGGTCCTGGGTACCAGCCCCTTAACGCGGTTCTCTACAGGATAGAATACGCGATACTCTTCCCTGCGGTCGTAGCCTACTTGGGATGGCGTGGAACTCAGCTTGCTGGCGATGATGCTACTATGTCTGGCCAGTCGAGAATCCAGTCCGTCAATGGTAACATGGAACACTGCGTTGGATCTGCAGCCCGCAAGTTGGGCCCGATCCTGACCAAATCCTGAACTACACTATAGTAGTTCCGACAGGTCGTGTAGACATGTCAAGCCTTAATGCTGGAGCATAGCACCATGAGCAGAGCAACGCCCTGGAAGCTGGAGACTTGGGACTCTCTCCCACAGCATCAGACACTTCGTGGAAACGGCTCTTGTGGTACATTCTTGCAGGGTCCAGGGGAGGCCCAAACAGAGGACGTATTCTCACCTTGTTGCGGAGCGAACCCTATAACACCAATCGGCTTGCAGAGGCCCTTGACGTTCACTATAGAGTGGCAGAGCATCACATCCGAACCCTTGAGAAGAACAGGCTCGTATCCTCCGCAGGCGAAAAATATGGTAGGCTCTACTTTCTCTCTCCGGAGATGGAAGCCCATCTGCACATTTTTGATGATGTGTGGGATCAGATACAGCGGAAGCTTGAGAGTGAGGAGGTGAAGAAGTAACGGCGTTACTGATGGACCTTAGTATGTACACCGCAGCAATCAGCGCCGCGCTCCTGCTGGTGCTGGTCGCTGTTTACCTCCGCGTCTATCGTGACACCCACGCCCAGTTCAGCCTAGGGCTTGCAATCTTCGCCTCAATCCTTTTCGCACAGAACGTGCTGGCTGTCTACTCCTTCGTAACGATGGCCCCATTCCTCCTAGATCCTTTCCTCCCCTTCCTGCTTGCGATGAACATCGCCCAAGTGCTAGGCGTCCTGGTGCTGCTCCGGACGACGGTCCAGTAGCAGAATCGGACATGATCTAGACCTGATTTCGGTAAACCCGTAAAATGCGGACGGGGAATACGGTCCCCTTGAAACTCTTGGAGGTGAACCATCCAATTTGAGAAAAAACATAGTTTTGGTAGGAATTGGGATATTCCTAGTACTCTCATTCGCACCCTCGTTAGCGCATGCCCAAAAGGCACAGAACGTCCAGGATGCTGTCTGGGCCGACGGGCGTCTCTACGGAACCACACTCACTCCGACGAACGTACCAGCCAAAGGACCCTTCGATCTCATCCTCAACTTCGCAGCTAGCGGACTAGACGGGCAGAGGTCTGTTTCAGATTCGAAACCCGGAGATTCAGACTACAACGGTGGAAGATGGGCGGTTTACATGGTGACGTTCACCTCGCAAGGCATGACGATACATGACTCTGACGGAGATGGCAGAGTCAACTTCGAACTCATGAGCTACGAGCAGGTGCTCGAACACCGCGACCTAGGTCATCTTACAATCGGGTCCGAGGCCGTGCGATACTTCCTGTGTCCACTACATCCATAGCAGGACCCCACTCAACTTTCCCTCTATTTCTCCCATTTTTTGGGTTCAAGGCAATAGGTAGAAGGCTTGACCAATTCACTGTGCCAGAGAACACATCCTCGTTTCAACTGGAAACTGGGCAATAAGCTACTTCCATCGAATTGCGTATCAGTGACCGGGCACCTCGCTCCTATCCTCGCTTATGCCAGTCTTGACACAGGCTTTTGACGTCTAGCTAACTCGAAAATGCCCGCGTGTCCACGGTAACGTTCAGGTCTTTCAGGTAGCATCGAGAATCGGCTGTCCCGCCTGCCAAAGTGAAAATTGCATCGGCGTGGAGTTTGAAACGCACTTTCTTGGTCTCGCCGAGGAAAACCGCTCGGATCTCTCCCGGTTGGGAGCTGTTAGTGGCCTCGCTAGTTAGTTGCAGGTTCTTGTCGCGACGGGCAAACCACGCCAGCAGGCTGTCTTGCAGGGCTTTGGAGGCTGTGTTGAAGGGTATGCCTTTATGTTTCTGGCTGAATTCTATCGTTAGCGCCTTTCGGGATTCCTTCGCCACGGACTCCACATACGCAAGGATCCTACGGGCATCCTCTTTCCCAGTCGGCGCATCAGTCATGGAAGACACAGGTCTCCCTGCTCATCAGCCGCCTTTTCAGGACATACACGTTAGCCGTCACCATCTGGTGTGGCGCCTTTGCCTTCCCCGCTGGTCGAAACGACTGGGACGACGGAACCTTCCCCCTCCACCACCCATAATACGTCGTGGAGGCATCTCGAGACGGGGGACTTTAAGCCCTGGGACCACCGGCTCTGGAATCTCGTCAATCGTGGCCGAAGTCATTCTCCTGATCTCGTTGAAGATACTCCAGTCTTCACGGGTGACGAATGAGATCGCTATCCCCTTTCTCCCGGCCCGCGCCGTCCTTCCAATACGGTGAAAATACATCCCAGAATCTTCAGGCATGTCGTAGTTGATTACGTGGCTGACCTTGGGAATGTCAAGACCCCGCGCAGCCACCTCCGTTGCGACCAGCAGACCCGTTTTGCCAGTCCGGAAGGAGTGAATGGCAAAGTCTCGCTGGCGCTGTGATAGGTTCCCGTGTATCGGCATCGCATCATACCGGTTGTCGTATAGGGCCCGGGCGAGCCGGTCAGCCCTGATCTTGGTGGCACAGAACACGAGTCCTCTGCTTACAAGGTCCTTTTCAAGCAGAGAACATAAGACGTGAAACTTTTCCCCCTCCTCGACCCGCACAATCTTCTGGACAACCGTGTCCACAGAGATCTCGTCGGTGTCAATGAGCACCTTCAACGGGTTACGCAAGTACCGCTGGCTAAGCCGGACAATCTCGTCCGGTATAGTCGCGGAGAACAGTGCAGTCTGGTGATTTCGTGGAACGTGCTGGAGAATCGACGTGATATCGTCGATGAACCCCATATCCAGCATTCTATCTGCCTCGTCCAAGACGACGAACTTCACACCATCAAGCCTAACGGTCCGCCTCTCCAGATGATCCATCAGCCGACCAGGGGTGGCGACGACGATCTTGCACCGGGGGTCGTCCAGTCGGTCCATCTGAACACGTATACTTTGTCCGCCATAGACCGGCACAGTACGCACTCGCAAGTGGCGAGCCAGCTTCTCGAACTCCACGCCCACCTGAACAGCCAGTTCCCTTGTGGGGACTAGGACCAGGCCCTGAACCGCATCTTGCCCAGGGTCGATTCCCTGGAGCATCGGGACGGCGTAGGCGAGAGTCTTTCCGCTCCCAGTCTGGGCCTGACCTATCACGTCTCGTCCCTGAAGGATAGGGGCTATGGCCTCTGCCTGGATAGGAAACATCTCGTCGAAGCCGAGGTCCTTGATGCCCTG
>DATBWE010000053.1:0-6731 GCA_036514975.1 Bathyarchaeia archaeon | reverse complement strand
AGTAGCCTCCAAGTCCTGATCCCTGCAATCATCGGCCTCGTCTCCGCCCTGGTCATCTTGGGACTATACCTCATACGGAAACGAGGTGCGACGGAAATAGTGGAGGAAGAGAAGAAACGTCCTTCCCCTGGCAAACCCTCGAAGCCTACGCAGGCACCCGGTTCGAAATCCTTAACTCGGAGCTAGACGATTCGGCTGGAAATCGGTCTCACAACATGGAATCGGGTCCAGAAGAAATATCACCTGAGGCCACTTCCCCTCCGGCCCCGATAAGAGAAAGAAGCCCGGGCGGGCTCTTCTACGAATGCATCAACTGCCTCTCAAGGCTCACTGCGGACCAGTTGGCCATGACTCCGGAGATCAAATGTCCCTTCTGCGGCTATAGAATCCTTAGGAAAGTTAGGCCGCCGATCGTAAAGCATGTGAAAGCCCGCTAGGTCTTCACGCGCCCCCGCCGCGGCTCCCATCCTACTGCCAAAAACGCCTGTATTCTGGACGGGACCCGGCCAGTGCCTCAACCATTTCCACTTCCACCACTTTACAAGTGGGAGCATGTCATCGTGAAAAAGGAATATAGCCTTCGCGAATGAACCCTCCCCAAGCTCGGGGCCCTCAGACACTGCAGACCCAACTATCGGATAAGTTCAAGGCTCTGTCAGAGACTGCGAGGCGACGTGGCTTCTTCTGGGGGTCATTCGAAATCTATGGTGGCGTAAGCGGTTTTCTCGACCTAGGGCCCTTCGGAGTCAGCCTTAGGAACCTGATAGTCGACGCGTGGAGAAACTTCTTTCTCAAGCCACACGGCTTCATCGAATTATCCACTCCAATAATCACACCCCACCGCCTTCTAGAGGCCTCGGGCCACGTCGAGAACTTCAAGGACCCCATGACAGAATGCACACAGTGTAAGCGAAGGTTTCGTGCAGACCAGCTTGTAAAGGAACAGATCGGCATAGAAACGGAGGGGCTGAGCCTTGAACAGCTCGGGAAGCTGCAGAAGGAGAAGAATGTCAGATGCCCTGAGTGCGCGGGTATTCTGGGTGAACCGCAGCATTTTCTGACAATGTTCAAGACCAGCATAGGGCCTTACGGCGAGGACCCTGCTTACGGGAGGCCTGAAGCGGCACAGGGTATTTTCGTCAATTTCAAACGTGCTTTCGAAGTAATGAGGGAACGGTTCCCGCTGGGCATTGCTCAAATTGGCACCGTTCTCAGGAACGAGATCTCGCCACGACAGGGTCCCATTAGACTGAGAGAATTCACGATAATGGACTTCGAGCTCTTTTTCGACCCAGAAGAGCCCGACTGTCCGTTCCTCAAAGACGTGGAGGATGAAACGCTTAGTATCGTGACCGCCAAGACTCGTGCCGAGGACAAAGAAGAAGCAACTGTAGTGAAAACGGCTGAAGCACTGACAAGTGGGATAATCAAGACACCTTGGGCAGCTTACTTCATGGCTCTCTCCAAGAAGTTCCTCTCAACACTAGGTATTGACGAAAACAGTCAGAGATTCTTCGAGAAACTGCCGGGAGAGAGGGCCCATTACTCTGCCCAGACTTTTGACCATGAAGTGAAACTGGACCGTTGGGAATGGGTGGAAGTGGCAGGTTTCGCCTACAGGACAGACTATGACCTCCGATGTCACATGGAGGCCACTGGGGTTGACATGCGAGTCTTCAAGGCGTACGAAAAGCCCGTCGAGAGAACAGTCACCACAATTCGACCGCGCCACGACAAAATACGTCAACTGTTTCCCGATGAAGCTGGAAAGATTGTAGCGGTCCTCGCCAAACAAGACCTCAACCTTGTCCTGGGACAGAAGAGAGACAAGTTTGTCGAGATCGAAGGCTACAGAATACCGGCAGACTGCTTCGAAACTCGAGAGGAAAAGGTCAAAGAATCGGGCATCCGATTCATCCCACACGTGGTCGAACCAAGCTTCGGAGTGGAACGGCTCATCTATGCGACACTTGAATACAGCCTTACTATGAAAAAAGACCGGCTCATCCTAAGCCTCCCGTTCAAGTTTGCCCCCACGCAAGTATCCGTGTTCCCCCTCGTCAACCGTGACGGGCTCCAAGACAAGGCTCTCCAAGTCTACAGGTCTCTCTTGGCCGAAGGGGTCAGAGCGGACTATGATGAAGCGGGGTCTATAGGCCGAAGATACGCTAGAGCGGACGAAGCCGGAACCCCATTAGCAGTGACCGTAGACTATGACACGTTGAAAGACGACACGGCGACCATTAGAGACAGAGATACCTGGGGCCAGACCAGAATTTCCCTCGGTCAGCTCGTGCCTACTATTGAGAAAATCGCCCGTGAAGGCTTCGCCAAGGCTGGTTGAAGCGTGTTTGTTGTAGCCTTTTTATGTTCACGTATGGTCCTCTTCCAAACATAGGGGCTAGTTGATACCTGACATTCCCGGTGGAGACAGAGGCCACGATTCGGAGAAGAATCCTCGACATTTGCAGGGAACAGACAAGAAACGTGGTGGAGATTACACGCGAGCTAGCCCTAATGACGGACAGCGTCTCCGAGGGCAAGGGCAAGGACGCGAAAGACCACTATGGCAACATGCTCAAAATCATCGAAGAATTCGAAAACACAAAGAGGAAGCTTCTTGAGGAGGTGGCCTCGTTTGGCACCCTACTTAGCAGCAGGGAAGACTTCATCCGGCTTATCTTCAGAGTGAGCGAAGTCGCCGACTATGCCCAGGGAATCGGCTACAGGCTGACCGCGGTCATAGACCGAAGCTGGAAAATGGACAGGAAATACATGAAGCGCCTCTCCGACATAATCAGTCTGGTGTTGGAGGAGATGTCGAAAATCCGGGAGACCATGATGTCACTAGGCTTCAATCCCACAAAGGCCATGGAACTGTCCAGGGGCGTCGAGGAAACTGAGAGGAAGGTGGACATCGCCTATAGGGCTCTCGACCTTGAGATTCTGGATGAAAAACTGCCTCTAAGGTCGATTCTCCTCGTGAGGGACCTTGGTGCGCACATGGAGAACATGGCGGACCTGGGTGTTGATGTGGTTGACCTGATACGAGTAATAGCCCTGACAGCTTAGGAAACACCATGACCGAATCGTCGGTCCAAGGGACCGCGGAGCTTTTTGGAAGTAGGCTGATAGTATGGGACCCTAGTAAGGGCCTCGCAATATACCGTTCAGGGTTTTTCGGGAAGCCCGTGGGAATACCGAAGCCAAAGCCCGAGCAGGACTTTGATGTGCCTCTGCTGCTTGACCTGATGGAAGGTCTGTACCTGCTGGAGGAGAAGCGCATTGGGGTGGTTGATGGGCGAACGAAGAAGCGTGTTGGAAAAGCCGTCTTGCTCAAGACTGCGCGGGAAACTTACCGAGGCTTCCGGCTTGCCTACCAGGTCTACCGGGACCTTCGTGAGAAGGGGTATATCGTAACTCCTGGGATAAAGTTCGGAGCAGACTTTGCAGTCTACGAACGTGGGCCCGGGATTGACCATGCACCGTTCATCGTGTCCGTTGAAACTCCGAGCTCTGTGATGGGGCCTTTCGAGGTGGTCAGGGCCGGGAGACTTGCGACCACTGTTAGGAAACAGTTCATAATCGCGATTCCAGATTCAAAGGCTGGAAAAATCAGGTACCTGGTCTTTAGCTGGTTCAAGGCCTAGACCAGACCCCGGTCATCGTAGGGCTATACGGTGAGGTCTTCCAGCTCCCGAGGGTAGTCTGTGACAAGATCCATCCCGGACTTGGTCACGGCGACAGTGTCTGAGTGGCGGAACCCCGCGTAACCAGGAATATACAGCCCAGGCTCACAGGAGAAGACCATTCCTGGCTTCATCCTTGTCCTGTCTCCCGGGTCAAGCCACGGGGGCTCGTGCCCGTCCAACCCGATTCCGTGTCCTGTGTGATGCCGTAGACAATCTGCGACCCCATCCGCCTCGACTTGCTTGCGAGCCGCTGCATCAACGCTGCTACAGGACGCGCCTGGTCTGAAGGTGTTGAGAGCTGCCGTCTGCGCTTTTAGCATAGTTTGGAAGTATCTTCGGGCCCGGGGAGATGGTTTGCCAACGATTACTGTCCGTTCGAGCTCGGTCGTGTAGCCCCCTATTTCGACACCTGCCTCTGTTACCAACACGTCCCCGCTGTGGACCTTTCTCTTTGAGAAGACGGCGTGGGGAATAGCCGACTCTGGACCAACCTGGCCTCTGAAGCCAACGACCACGGGTGAGAGTCCCCACTTTAGCTGCTTGTACCTCGCTCCAAGCTTTCTCAGCATTCGTTCCAGTCCTCCGAGGCTGGCCTTCAGCCCGACAAGCGAATCTGGCGTGTTCGGGCGAATGTTTTCCAGCAATATGTCATGGGCAGCTTCTGCCCACCTGGAGCTTTCTCTTAGCAGCCTGAGCTCCTGGTTCGACTTGACCAGTCGCATGTTGTCTATGATGTCTCGTCCGTCCTCGAACCGTGCGCGGCTCATCACTTTGAAGAGAGGTGGACCCCGGTAGCCCCATCCTCCTGCGGCTCCTTCGAACGAGTCTGTTCCGATTCGGGAAGACGCCAATCCTTTGCTCGCCAGTGTTTTCGCGAAGTACCGTATCGGGTGTTGAGACCCCGGATAGTCAGGGTAAGTGTAGGTCTCGTCGATCAGCGGAGAGTCCTGTTGGACATGGTCCTTTTCCAGATGGGGGCCTAGCATGAAGACTGGTCCTTCGTGGGGAATCACTACCGCGAGAGGTCTCTCGGTCGAGATGTGGGAGAAACCGGTTGCATACAATATTCTCGTAGGACTGGTCAGGTAGAGTGCTGCCAGCCGCGCTCTTGACAGCTTGTTTCTGATCTTCTCAAGTCGTGCTTTGTGCTCTGACCGCGGTATTACGAGGTCGCGGAGAACCATGGGGCGAAACTATGTGCTGAACTGTTAAAGGTTCAGATGTCCGTGTTCACGCGGAACAGCTTGCTTGTTCACTTTTTGCAATCCGAGCCGAGGGTCTTTTGCGGCGCAAGAGTTTGTAGTCAGACTCCCTTCCTGGTCGGGGTCTGTTTCTGTGCGGGCTTGGAACGGGCGATTTTCTTCGTTCTAGGGCTGGAATGGGCTTAGAGCATTTTCGTGACGATGGTCGATTGGTATAAAGATGGTGGAGGTTGTGCGCGTGGGATGTTGGGGTCTGGAATCTCGGGCTTGAATTGCGAATCTGGCCCCGTTTTGGGCCGTGTTTGCCCGGTATGCCGTGTTTTTTGGCGAGGACCCTCGGGGTGGAAGCGTGTGGACAGGTCCGCGTTCGGTTCTGGGCCACCAGGCGGTGTCGTAAGAAGCCGGGAGTTTAGGCGTTGGTTATGTGAGAAAGGCCTCGGGTTAGTCGATTCGGATTTGCTTGCGCTTCAACCCAGGGCTCTTTCTTGTCAGGACTAGTTCAAGGACTCCGTTCTTGTAGGATGCTTTGGATGTGTCTGGGTCAACCTCCACCGGAAGCTCCAGGTCTTTGTGGTACCGTCTCTTCTCAGTGTTCACTCTTACAGAGAGGTTGCGTCCGTCACAGTCAAGCTCAATGTCGGACTTTTCCACCCCAGGTAGCTCTGCCACGACTTTCACGACATCGTCTTGGACTATCGCGTCAACAAGAGGCTCTCTCTCTTCCTTCACTGACAGCCCCGGCTTGGGCACGCCGAACCGCCCCCCCTTCAAGGAGGGTTTAACGTTCCCGAATTCTCTGACAACTGGTTTTCCGTCAGGGCCGACGCTGAACGAGTAGCCGTAAACGAATGGCCCCATTTCCCGAACTGTACCACCGTCCGGCAACTTTCTCTCCCGTACCAGCTCCTTCGGAAGCTCCAGGCCCTTGAACATGTCTTCGAAGCTGCGTTCGAACTCTTCGAACCAGTTGTCCAACGGAAACCTCCACCTGCGCCTGAACCAGTTTGGAAACGCTTCATCATCACTCAAATCATCTGTCACCTCCCTCTTTCTCGTATCGAATCAAGGGTCCTGCGAGTCTTGTCCAGGAAGGTGATGAATTCCGCGACTATTGATTTTCCAAGTTCGCTGAGTTCGTAGGCTCCCTCGCTGAACTCGTCGACGAGCCCAGCCTCAAGCAACACCGAAAGGTTCCGGTATACAAGCTTAGGGTTGATCTTGGCCCGGTATTCTCTCTTCGCCCCGGCCTTTCTAAGGAGGGGCATCAGCATCCTCATCCGCGTTTCGTTTCCCAAGACCTCGATCAAGCGAAGCGTCTGTTGAAGAGATGTGTCGAAGTGGTCATCAAGCCATCCCAGAGCCTCAACAACTATCCGCCCATCACCGGGAGCAGACGGCAGGACCTGCAGGATCGACCTAGAGTCAGCAATGGAAGGCACCAATACTATGGCTCTGGCGTTCTCAGAATTTCGGATTGTTGCAATGGACGCTGGTAGAGACGGGCTCGGATCACCAGTTTCACAAAAGACCGCGGTAATCTCGCTTCCCATGGTCCCGCAAATGTCGACCTTTGTCGTTGAACCCTCTTCCGGGTCGTTCAACAACGCGTCAACGAACGTATCCATTCCCCGGCTGGTGAGCGACCGCGCGGCGTAGAACCGTTCGAACATTTGCAATTCGCTGAGATTCGCCGATGGCCGCTGCCAAGTGGTGAACGTGGGGTAGTCTGCAATGCTTAGGGGGGAAATCCTACGCGTTCCTTCTGAGTAATGTACTGCGAGCCTCAATAGCCGACCCGTGTTACTCAAGGTAACAACGTCGGCAATAAGTGTTACTC
>DATBWE010000052.1:0-12881 GCA_036514975.1 Bathyarchaeia archaeon | reverse complement strand
AGCAGCAACATTGGCTGTCTACGACGCCGGTGCGGGTCTGACTCTTGCGGCGTGGGCGGTCGCGTCGGTCGGCCATTTGCTATGGATGCCTTTGGCATTCTGGCTGTATGTTTTCCGGAAAGACCGGCACGAGTGGACAAGCGCTGTTCTCATCGCTGTGGCTACGGTGTTATCGATGGTCTCGGTCGACTTGTTGAAGGCTGTTTTGATGTTAGAGCGCCCTCCTGAGGTGATGGGCCTGGGAATAATGTACCGGCCAGAGGGATTTGGGGTCCCTACGAACTTCGCTTTTCCCTCTGGGCACACTTCCAGGGCATTCACCTTGGCAGCTGTAGTCTGGGGGAGGTACGTGAAGTCGAGATTACCGTTCGCTGCCTTAGCCGTGGCTACCGGCGTCTCGATGATGGTGATCGGTCGTCATTTTCTCAGCGACGTCATTGCCGGAGCATTCGTCGGGATGATGATTGGAACGTGGATGGTTAACTTGGCTAGGTCCCGTTCGGAGTGAGCGCTCCTTACTAACCGATACCTTTTACAGTTACAAGCCGTATTCTGAAACAGGTTCTGTCCCATGCCGCTTGGTAACGAGGAGCCGTTGAGGAGCAGTCCTAGGGACTATCGACAGGAGGCTCTGCAACTAACCGGTATTCCATTGTTGGATAAGATTACGGGCGGGGGTTTTCCGCGCCCCTCGGCTGTAGCTTTGATGGGGCCCCTTGGAAGCGGAAAGTCGACCATGATTCGGGAGATGGTTGCGAACTTTCTGCGGCAGGGATGCCATGTCCTCTACTACTGCATTGATGACCCTGCTGAGGTGGTGAAGCTTGGTTTGGAGGACCATCACATTGCGGTTGCTGAGATTGAGAAGGAGGGGCGGCTGGAATTCGTGGACATGTTTTCGCTGGGAGCCCAGAAATTGGCAGAATCGTTGCAGACGGCTGATCCGAACGATATTCTCGAGGAGACTTTGAAATTCGGAGATTTGTTGAGTTATGGACGGAATTTTGCGTTGCAGCATACCGATGAGCCGAAAGCTATGGTTCTGGACTCGATTACGCCCTTCTTCCTGCTCACAGAAGCACGGCGCGTGTTTCAATACATGCAGGTGATGAGGTTCGCAACCAGGATAGCCAGAGCCGTAACGCTGGTGTCGCTGCATACGGAGGTGGTGGACCAGAACATCGAGAACGCAACGGCGAACCTTGTCGACGGGGTAATAGAGATGCGCAAGCGGACCGGAGAGGTCCTATTGAAAGGCGGGACGTTGAAAGTTCTGAGAATGGGGAGGAATCTGACGCCTTCACGCGGCTACTACTACCAGATCACTAACCAGGGAATCGTGTTCTCCAACACTCCCCTAATCTAGTTTTTCCGGAATCGCTTTAACATGAACCTGCCACAATTCTACGAACCTCCTTGTTTGATCTGACGAAACTGAAGATTGGATGCAGCGGCTGGTCATACCGGGACTGGGTCGGGCCGTTTTACCCGAAAGATGCGCAGGCCAGCGATTACCTCCGTCTCTACTCGAGCGTCTTCGACGCTGTCGAGGTTGATTCAACCTACTACAGGAACCCATCCCCTCTCATGGTCTCGAACTGGCGAAGGGGTACTCCTGAGGGGTTCGTGTTCACAGCCAAGTTTCCAAAGAAGATCACACATGAGAAGAAGCTTCGTGACGTGGGGGAGCAGTTGGAAAGATTCTACAAGTCGATGTCAGAGCTTCGCGAAAAGCTCGGTGCCCTGCTCGTCCAGCTGCCGCCTTCGTTCAACTACAAGAAGGACCGGGATGCACTGGAGCAGTTTCTGGGCCAGATTGACACCGGGTATCGGCACGCTATCGAGTTGCGAAACAGGTCGTGGTTTAGGCCGGATGTCTACAAGATGCTAGGGCAGTCTAATGTTGCTCTGGTCTGGTCGGAGAACCAGTACGCGTCTACGCCACCGGAGGCAACGTCGGAGGTTGCGTATGTTCGCATGGTGGGAGATCGTTCGATTACGGACTTCAGTAAGACCCAGCGTGACCAGGGCGAGGTCATGCGAAAGTGGTACAGCGCCTTGGAGGAAAAATCAAGCCTCTTCAAACAGGGGTTCATCTTCTTCAACAACCATTTCGCGGGATTTGGGCCGGGTTCTGTTAACGAGTTCCGCAGACTTGCCGGTTTGGCCGAGCTGGACTGGAAGAAGGTATCACCGGAGGCTGGACCGTTGCAGAGCAGTATGGCTGAATTCCAGAAGTGAAGTGAAGGAGTCTACACGGCTAGTTTTTCCTGACCGTATTTGGTCAGTGTCCACCGTCCGGTCCGGCCTGTCTGAGTGAGGCCTACAACCTTCCTTCTCAGCAGCAGCTTCAGATGGTAGCTAACGCAGGCTTTGCCCAGCTTCGATCTCTCGCTGATGTCGGCGACGTGTGCTTTTCCTTGTTCCATGGCTTGGATAATCTTGGTTCTGGAGGCTAGGCCCCTGCTGATGTTCCTCATTCCTGACACGTATGCCCGCGGGTGGTAGGCAGGGCTCAAGCGCTCGCCTCCTAGGCAAAGTCGCCGACTAGGAGTTTCTGTTGTTCGTGGTCCTCCACTTTAGGCTTGAACGTTTCTTTCAGTTCCAGCTTTACTAGGTCAAGTCGCTGTTTGAGATAGTCGCCCACAGCATACTTTTCCACCATGTCGGTGGCCACGTTCAGGTACTTTTCTACGCCGCTCTTGAAGACGGTTGCGCCTAGCTTACCGCCGCACCGTCTACATGTTCCACCGAGTGGTGGGCGGCGAGGTTTGAATCCGCACTTTAGACAGCGGGCACGCTGTGACGTGTACGTTCGGAGGTTTCCAACAAGGTCTCGCAGTATGTGGGTGGAAAGGACCTTTCGGGCCACCTCGTCTCCTTTTACCGCGATTATCTTGTTTGCGAGTTCTAGCTGGGCCTGGACCTTTTCCAGCATAGTGGGGAGTTCCTTGTACGAGCTGATGAGGCGTCCCCGGTCGAGGTCCTCTGTAGGGTGGGTGAACCCTATCTTCCAGTCTCCGTTGGGAGACGAGAGGCTCAGGTTAAGGGTCGGTATAAGGTCCTCTATCTCCTTTGGATTGGCGCTCTCCAATGTTTTCTCGTAGAATTTGAGAGGAAGCTCTTCTCCCACTTCTATGTTGAAGGCCTGACGGGCCACTTCAACAGGGTTTAGAAGTGGTGCCAGAAGCAGGGGCGCATCCATCAGGCCCCCGATTCTGTCGGGCAAATACTCCCGGGAGAAATTCAACAACACGTCCAGGAGAAGGGATAGGGAGTCCTCGTCACCGTCACAGTCCCGCCTTTTCGCGGCGTGAAAGAAGGGGTGGGCGTAACAGACGCTGGCCTTGGTGAAGCCGATGATCCGGCCGACAACGCCTACTGATGTGTGCGGGGAGAGCCCGACGACCAGATGGCCGATGAGGTCTTCCCTAGTTTTTGCGCTGTAAAGCCTCTCAAGCCCATAATGCACTTCTAACAGGTCGTCTAGGAACCTGGATACTTTCAGAAGATAGTCGGCGCAACCCTCCGGTACCACTAGGTCTTGGAGTTCCAGTTGGCAAAGCTGATCCGGCCGAGTAAGAGGCTGGCCGTTCATGTCCTTGTTGTACCCTAGAGCATGCGCCCTGTCCAGGGAGAGTCCTCCCTCGCCGGGACGGAAGTGTGTCAGTACAGCGTTCGTCGCATCATACCGCACTGTTCCGTCTTTGAAGACGGAAACCTCCCATTTGGCTCGGAGAATGCCCTTCTCAAGAGACTCTGGGATTCGGGTCCTGTTGGTGAGGCCTTTGACTCCCTTGACTGTTTCAGGGGTCTGGGGTATTCCCAGGCGTTTCAGAGCGGCATTCAGTATTTTCTGAAGGTCTAGGTTTGTAGAATGGTATGGCAGGGTGGGAATATTGCAGGTTCTACATGTTTCCTGGCCCAGTTGTCCGCAGCGAGGGCATCGGAGGCGGTGGATTGTTCTCGTTCCGCACGAAGGACACTGGAGGTGGGGGTCCCAGCGGTCACAGCTGGGACAGACTCTGTCGATGACTTCGAGGCTCGAGATGGACTTTCGCGAAGCTTCCACGATGTCTCGTCTAGGCCCTCCTAGCTGTCCGGTGGGGAACATGGCGTGGACCTTGGGCGTCATGACTCGTTCCTTTGCTTTCTCGGGGCGGCCCATTCGTGCGCCGACATAGGCTCGGGATTTCTGTTCAAGGGGGAAGCCTGCGATTCGTGCGAGTGCTTCCAGGACGCCAGTGACGTCCCCGATGTTAGTGTCGGGGTCGGCGGGTCGTAGAAGACTGGCCAGTACAAGGGCCTCGTCTTCCTGAACGTGTAATGTTCCGTCAAGGACACGGTGGGGCATGCAAAGCTTTTCGAAGATCAGCTCCAGACGCGAGTCTCTTGGAAGGCGAAGGGCGTTGGAGTGGTTGAGGTATTGTGAGAGCATGTGGCGGAGATACTGCAGGTCGTCTAGGTTGATGTTGTCCCAGAAATGTGTAAAATGGGGGTGCAGCGGGATTTTGAGCGATTGAGAAATAGCTACGGCCTCAAGGGCTGATGGTCTCGTCCCTAGCGGGTCCTCGGCGAGTGCGCGAAGCCGGTCAGTGTCGAGCGGTGGGAAGTGTTGAGATTCCCCTGTGGTATTGAGTTTCTCTCTTAATATGTGGGCCCACCATTCTTCCACGAAACCTGAGGGTGTAAGTGACCTGTTGTTCTCTAGGAACTCGCCGAAGGCGACGAGTAGGTCTCCAAGGAAGAGGATCTTTGCGACCTTGTTGGTCAGCGTTCTTGCTTCGTGAGGGTTCTCAACTCTAATGATCGAGCCGTCGGCAAGTTTCACGACTGGTGGTTCGATCGAGTCGACCGCGGTCACTATTCCGGCCTTGCCTGGGCGTTCTGTTCTCAACTGGACCCCGATAGCCGGGAAGCCTCCGAGTATCTCCATGGTGGCGGGGTGGAGTCCGATGGAGGCGAGTCCAGTGTTCCGCGCCCTGCCGTAGCGTATGCGGAAGCCTCCGACCTTGTTGGGAAAGGCGAAGATCGGCCGTCCGCCGACCACGTCCTCCATGAACATGAACTCTTTCGCCTCCTCTCCTTCCGCGGAAGGTGTTCGGAGGGTCCGAAGCCATTCCCAGCCTTCGAGGCCCAGCTTGTCGATGATCCGGAGTATCTTCTGGGACCGCCCTAGAAGGCCGTCGTTGACGACTCTGAGAGCGCCTCCTCGGACTCTGTTGGTCTCGACACGTGGAAGGTTCCGGTTAACGGATACCTCGACAGGGTCTGTCTCGACACCGTTCGGTTCTACAGGTAGCCGGAGAACCGTGTCCCGGATGACGTTGTCCGGGTTTCTGTACTGGAACCTGCTGACCATGCGCTCGTAGAGGCGGAGTTCCTCGACGAACCTCCGAGCCTCCTGATCCGTTGCCCTGTACGGCTGAAGGTTGAGCTTTCGACGGACATGGTCGCCGACGATGAGTGTGAGCCCCATTTCTGTGCCGCCGGCTGCCCTCATCGGGCCGGCGAAGTAGATAGCTAGGTGTCGGGTCCGGTCCTCGTTTACCTTGATTTTGACCTGGTGGATTCCCTGAATGGGGGCCACTGTGACAGCTTCGTCTAGGATGGCGAGGGCGGTTCTTACTGCCTGGAGGGCTCCCTCTTCCTCGCCGAAGCCGCCGAACCGGCCTAGGATGATTTCTTCGCTGAGCTTGAGCGCCGTTTCCTCCCGGGAGATTAGTTTTCCCAGCTCCCGAATTCTTTCAGCCACTCCGGGCGGTCCCACTGCCTTCTCGACCCGTTCGGCAAGGTCATACGTTGTCTCGGATTCCACTTTCCATGACGGGTCGAGCCCTTTCGAACGGGCAAGGGTGGCAATCTCATACTGCCGATTATACTCGTCCCGCAACGTCCGGGCGTAGAGATGGTTTGGCCGAGCTTCGAGGGGGTCCACAGGAATCCAGGAGCCCTCAGTCAACGCGGTTGCAGTAATAGCTTATTGTCGATTTCCTGTTGAGAACGGAGAAAGTGTTTTTGCGGCCGGCAGCAGAACTGAAAAGGCAGGACCAGCTCAGTCGATAGCGGTCAACGGGCCGCACCCTCCAATGTCAAGACCTCACCGCATCATAATGCACTGCGACCTTGACGCTTTCTACCCGTCTTGCGAGGTCCGCCGGGACCCGTCGCTGAGGGGAGAGCCTTTGATTGTGGGGGCGGACCCTAAAGCGGGACGCGGGAGAGGTGTAGTCACGTCTTGTTCCTACGAGGCCAGAAAGTTCGGGGTCCGGTCTGGAATGCCTATCTCTCAAGCTTACCGGCTCTGTCCTCAGGGGGTCTACGTCAGGCCCGATTTTCGGCTGTATGGTGAGACGTCTGAGAGGGTGATGGGTCTCCTCCGGAATTTCGCCGACAAGTTCGAGCAGACCAGCATTGACGAGGCGTTTCTCGATGTGAGTCAACGGTGCAAGACTTTCGACGACGGCCGGGAACTAGCTTTGAGGATGAAGGAAGATGTCAAAGCAAGAGAGGGTCTGACGATGAGTGTGGGAGCGGCGCCTAACAAGTCCATTGCGAAAATGGCGTCTGAAGTGCAGAAGCCTGATGGGCTTACAATGGTCCGGGCTGGAGAGGTGGATGAGTTTCTGGGGCCATTGGCGGTCGAAAGGATCAGTGGTGTTGGAAAGAAGACGACGCAGTTTCTTCACGGTATGGGCGTTGAGACGATTGGCCAGTTGAGACAGGTTCCGGCGAGGAAGCTGACGGAGTGGTTTGGGAAGGGCGGGGTCTGGTTGTGGGCTATTGCGAGTGGTTTGGAGGAGACACCGGTTGAGGAGCGGCCGCTGCGCAAGTCGATCAGCGTGGAGCAGACGTTTGAGCGGGATGTTCAGAACCGCGCGGTGGTGCGCGAGGCGCTTGACGCATTGGTCGTTGAGGTTCATGAGAGGTTGTTGAACGAAGCCTTGATGTTTCGTACGATCGGGATTAAAGTTCGGTTCGAAGGGTTTGCTACCTTTACACGGGAGAAGACACACGCCGGTTACGTTGACGATGTCGGGGTTGTTGAGGAATATGTGAAGCTGCTCTTTAGGGAGTTTGAGAGGGACCTGAGAAAGTTTCGGCTGGTAGGGGTTCGATTGTCCGACCTTAGACCATCGGAGGGAAGGCAGGTTAAGCTGGCTTAGCCCTGGTAAAGTTGGAGAGAATCTAAGAGGTGTAAAGAAAGGGGAGGTCCGTTTGGTGGGCTAGGCCACCTGTTTGATCTGGGGGACCTCAAAGAATGGCGCGAGGGTTGCCTTGACGGCTCGCTGGGCCTCAGGGGTCAGCTCGTCGAATCCCTTTCCGCAATGAGGGCAGTCCTCGAAGTCTCCTCTGGTGGATTTCTTGACGAACCACTCTCCGCAATGCCAACACTTGACGACAGGAGTAACACACATACTGTTCACTTCACCTCCTTGTTGTCCGACCTAGTTGTAGCTTTGTTCCGAATCGGTTTTTAAGGGCGACTATGAGAAAGAGGCCGCCGAGAGTGGCGATCGCTCTTTCCAGCAGCATGAAAGGCGTGATTATGGCCCAGATTCCGCCGACGAAACCGAGAAGAGCGATGCTCAGAATGTTCATGGTGACCTGTTCCGACATCGTCGTGTAGAGAGTCAAGAACCCCGTTACGTGGGTCCCCTCCATCCTGAGGACTAGTGGCAGTGAAATCAGGACAAGGATGTAAGGTGCAAGCCAGAGCGGAGTCCCGCCCGAGTAGACTATGTAGTATGTTGCACCGGCGAGAACGTAGCCCCATGAGGCGACCGGACCCCATCTGTAGTGGAAACCTATACTCCCAAGTATCGTTGCGAGAACGGGTATCAAGAGTCCCAGGGGACCGAACACGGGAAAGATTCCTGTCTGGAAAAACGCCATACCTAGGCTGCCTGCAGTAGCAGCAATACCGGCCCAGACTGGTCTGAGTACAGCGGCGATAACCGGAACTATGAGGATCTCGGACGTGATGAGGGCTGCGCCTCCTATGAATGCGGACACGGGAAGGAAGGTGGATACGACAAATGTTGCAGCTAGTGTTGCGGTAAGTGTTAGTTCCTTGGTAAGCGATGGATACTCTGTTGTTACCGGGTTCAATTTTGCCTCCCTGCTCCGGGGTTTCTATGGGCGCAACGGGTGGGAGGCCCCACTCACGCGCCAGTCGACGATTGTGGGAATCTCCCGATTTAAGAATTGTCCAGGGAACACGGAAAGTTTTGGCAGATGATTCTTTCTGATTGTCCTAGATGGGCCGTGTGAAGCTTTCCATGTCATAGAGTTCTGCCAGCCCTCTAACCGTGCGAGCCGGCGTTTGCCTTTGGCCGCTGGTGATTCGAAAGAACAAGCCCAGGGCGAGGGCGACCCCTCCCGTTTGTAACAGGATGACCGCTCGCTGGTACCCCCAGAAGCGTACGCCGAGAAGGAGCGAGCTCAAAGTGAGCAAAAGTCCAACGAAGGCTAGGAGCTTTGTGAGCATTCAGACCTTCAGCGCATGTGCACTCGCCCATACCCTTGTTGCACCCGCCTAAAACCGGACCGGACTTTTGTTCAAGAGAATGGTCAAAAGAAAGTTGTTCGACGCAGGAGCCAGATTGGACTCAGCTTTCCTGGCGGGACTATTCGTGCGTGGTGTTAATAGGGGCCGGGTGCTCAGGAGGCACGGACGGGTCCGGGTTTGCTAACGATTGAGCTGAAGGAGCTTCGACGAGACGCAAGCCCTGCGGCGCTATTTCTTCGGTCGAGACTGAAGAGCGGGATGACGATCCAGGGAAGCCAGCTTCACATTGAAGGAGTGAAGGCGAGAGAGGTGAAGCTTCTACTCAACAAGTTCCTGCACAAGAAGAGTATCAGAGGTTTCAGGGTAGTAGCACCGGAGGCGGGGGTGCTAGAGGTTCGTGAGGTCAGGAAACCGGTGGCTCGAACTGCGCCCCGGGGCAACCCGCCGAGCCCTTCTGTCAGCATGCCCTACTACTTTCCGTCTTCGGGCAAGGAATCTGCTCTTGTCCCCTCGGGGAAACGGTCAAGGAAAAAAGCCTTGACACACAGCCGAGGCAGGCCGCCAAAGTCCTAGTCACCTTTGACGGGCTCCCCGGGTTTCAATGGTCCGACTAGTTCTACTCTGTAGCCTTCGGGGTCTCGGAAGCTGGCCATCCTGGTTCCCCAGGGCCTGTTGGCGGGTTTCTCTTCGAACTTGACACCTTTCTTTTGCAAGGCCTCGAATATCTCGTCGACATCTCTAACCTCCAGGTGGAGTTCGGCGGTGAGCCTGGTCAACGGTGGAGCTTTGGTTATCCTGTGAATCGCGAGCCGTGAGCCTTCTGTCTGGAACATGATGAAGCCAGGGTTGTCCTCTGCAACCGGTAACCCTAGCGTGTCCCGGTAGAGTCTCTTGGCCTCTTCGAACTTGACTGTCCAGAGTGTGATGTAGGATAGTGTGCGAAGCCTCAAGCTGCTCTCCACGGTTCTCCTATGTTGCGCTCTTCTAAACGCTTTTACGTGGGAAAAGCCTCTTCTCTTGCTGTTGCGGATTGATCACCAAACTTTCCGTTGTGAGCATCCTGGTCCGGGACCAGGATGAGGCGCTGAAGTGGTATACTGAGAAGCTGGGGTTTGAGAAACGGGATGACGATTCTGCCACCGTTTCAGGGTACCGCTGGCTTACGGTGGCTCCCAAGGGCCAGAAGGAGCTGATGATTGTTCTGGGCAAGCCAAGGAGCGAGGAAGCTATGCAGCAGGTTGGTAAGCAGCCGGGCCCGAAGGGAAACCCTGAGGCTACATGGGTCTTCGAGACGGACGATTGCCGGAAGACCTGGGAGGAGCTGAAGGGTAAAGGCGTCAGGGTCCTAGGCGAGCCTGTGGAGCGGCCGTACGGTGTGGAGGTGGGCTTCGAAGATCTGTACGGGAACGTGTTCTGGATGATTGAGCCGTGGCAGGCGGAGACCGGTCGGGCGGAAAGGAAGCCGGTCATGGCCGAAGCATAGAACTGAACTGTTGGTCTGACGAGTCCTCAGAAGGGCAGGGTCTCCGAGCCATCTTCGAACTGTAATAATTGGATTGTGGGCTCCCAACTGTGATCGTTGAACTGGACTTTGACGGATGCTTCTTCTACGACTTGGGCTTTTCCCCATTCGAAGCTGAAGGGATGTGGGAGGGCGCGTCTGGTTGCGGTGAGTATCTTCTTTCCCACGGCGTGTCACAGCAACAGGCCCATTTCGACTACGTCATGGTATTTTCCGTCTTCACCTAGGTAGTCTTCTCGTCGTAGGCCTTCGTGCCGGAATCCGACTTTCTCGTAGAGCTTGATGGCGTTGTGGTTGTTGGCAATGACTGAGAGGGCGAGACGGTGGAGACCCTTCCGGCGGGAGAGCTCGATGGCTTCGCGCATTATTGCTGTTCCCAGCCCGACGCTCTGGTAGTCTTGGTGGAGGTAGATGATGAGTTCCCCGTTTGCTCTCAGGCGTTCGTTCCAGGCCTGCCGGTCACGTAGAGGTGGCCCACGATTCTGTCTTGGGAAATGGCAAGGAGCATTATCGAGTTTTCAAGGTTCGAAGTCCATCGCTGGATCTTTGGCCGGTCGTATGGTGGGAGGCTCCAGCGCAGCGTTTCGGGTGAAAGGCTCGCGTAGAACGAGACAAGTTTCTCAAAATCCCCAGGAATGTAAGTTCTGATCTGACCGGCTTGGCCGTTTTCCAATTGGACGGTCTTGACTTGTTCGGTTATCAAGCGGAGAATGCTGTGCGTCCGCGTGATAAAAAGAGAGAAGTTTCCTTTGTTTGAGGCGGGTTTCAACCGACGGTCAGGGACCCTAGCATCCACGGGTGGAGCTGGCAGAAGTAGGTGTACGTTCCCTTGCTGAGGCTGCTAGTGTTGAGGATGTAGTCTTGTCCAGGCGTTAGGAGTCCGGAGTCAAATTTTCCATCGGGTATCGGTATGCTGAGTGTTCGTCCTCCTTCTTCGAAGGAGATGGTTTCCGTGTAGCTTGTGGCTGTGTGTGGGAGCATTCCGTCGTTGGTTATCGTCACCATTGTTCCCTGTCGGACTCGAAGGTTGCGGGCGAGGAAGCCCCAGCTTCCGGCTCCGGCGAAGAACTGGTCGTTGTCTCCGAGCGGGTGATCCATGTTGACTGTTATGCTGTCGGGGGCATTGTCTTCGACTACTCGTATTGTGCCTTGCATCCACGGGTGTATCATGCAGAAGTAGTTGTGGTCGCCTGTCGATATTGAGCTTGTATCAAGTGTCCAGGTTTCGCCTGATTCTATAGGTGTGGCGATGCCACTGTCAAATTTCCCGTCGGGGATGGGCATGCTGACCATTACTCCTTCGAAATCAACTGTCTCCTTGTTGGTGTAGCTTGTGACGGTGTGTTCTTCCCAACCTTTGTCGTGGAAGTTGACTGTTCCGCCCTGGGCGACTGTGGCGAGGCCGGGATGGTACCCGAAGGCCGGTCCGCCTGTGAAGAAGAATGTGTCAGGGTTGAAGGAACGGACGTCGACCATGCTTATGCTGGCGTTTGATGCGGCCTGCACGGGGGTGGCTATCGCCAGTACCGTGAAGATTGCGAGTGTTGCGATGGCTTGTTTTAGTGCGCTTTTCATGTTATGGTTCGAACGGACGGTTGCTCGGGGACTCTGATATTAACTAACGCAGGATAATTCTTGTTCCTTCAACCTATGTATTGAAAGAGATATCCTCACGGCCTCAGCCAGATGCTCTTGCCATTAATGCGTGGTTGCTTCCGAAGACGTATTAGAGAGAAATGCTCCGCAGGACAGACGGGAGAAGGTCAATAATTGGCGTTTGATCCTACGCTGGGGATTACGGCCCTTTCAGCGGTGACCTTTACCCTAGGCCTTCTCATTGGGGTTGTGGCAAAGAGGACTCTGAAGCTCGCGTTTGCAATCGTCTCCCTGGTAGTCCTCTTGGCGGTGACTGGA
Source organism: Bathyarchaeia archaeon (assembly GCA_036514975.1). Taxonomy (GTDB): domain Archaea; phylum Thermoproteota; class Bathyarchaeia; order 40CM-2-53-6; family 40CM-2-53-6; genus BA-19. The sequence continues at coordinate 933 of DATBWE010000052.1, read as the reverse complement.
TACGTCAACCTCGCGCTCAACGAAGCGACTACCGCTACGATCCTACGGGTTTTCTACCAAGCTCCGGCTCTGACTGGCCGAGCGACAGAGATTGCGAGCGCGTTGCCGCTCTCCTCAGCCGCCTTCCTCATCGGAGTGACGCTCGGGTTCTGGAAAGGCTAGCGCGGTAAGGCGTTCAGTGCCGGGTCTTCCTAGAGGGTTATGGTGAAGGTGAACTCGGTGTTTGTACTAGTTGTCAACGTGACGGTGTAGGTCCGGCCTGCGACGTACTGGCTGAACAGCCCGAATATTCCCGTGTACGTGCACTCGAAGCAGTCGAGAGATATGAGGATGTTGGCAGAGCTGACACTGTTGACTTGGATGGTTGGCCCTGTCCAGTTTCTGAGGGTCCACGCGTCTCCCAGAGAGTCCCGGACAGCATAGGTCTGCAGCGTGACCGGGACGTCTCCCGTGTTCTGAAGGTAGAGAGTGAGGTTTGTGGCTGAGACGAGCGAGTGGCCGGTCAGGCTCAGGCCTTCAACAACCGACGCGGTTACGGTGACTGTTATTGATTCGGAGTAGTAGTTCAGACCGCTAGTGCCTGTGACCGTGATCGTGTAGGTTCCAGGCTGCGTGGCTGCTGTCGTTGTGACTTGGAGGGTTGTGGTGGCTGTTCCGTTGGCCGTCAGAAGGACCGGGTTTTGGCCTCCCATGACGGCTATGAACCCGAACGGGACGGTGGCCGTGAGGGTGACGTTTCCGGTGAAACGGTTTAGGCTCGTGAGGATGATGCTTACGGTGCCTGTGGAGCCTGCCATGCTGGTTATGGATGAGGGGTCGGCGTGAATACCGAAGGTGGCTAGTGAGACCACGTTGACCGAGAGTAGGGTAGAGCTGGAGAAGGTCCTCTTGTGACCTATTCCGGTTCCGGTCACGATGACGTCATGGCTGCCG